>JANQRO010000329.1 GCA_028284525.1 Myxococcota bacterium
GAAGGGCGGCCGGTGTCTCGGCCGGCGGTCGCAGCTCGGCGGGCAGGCGGACCCGGAAATCGATGACCGACATCGGGGCCGTACGCTCAGCCGATCGCGTCGAGGGCGCGCTCGAGGTGGCCGACGCTGCGGTCGATGTCCTCGTGCTTGTCGAGGCCGAAGAGTCCCAGCCGGAAGCTCTGGTAGTCCTCCGGCTCGTCGCAGCGCAGGGGCACCCCCGCCGCGGTCTGCAGCCCCTGGGCGGCAAAGGCAGCGCCGGTGTGCACCCCCGCGTCGTCGGTGTACGACACCACCACCCCCGGCGCTTCGAAGCCCGGTGCCGCGACGCTCCGGATGCCGCGGGCGCGGAGCAGGGCGCGCACCCGCTCGCCGAGCTCCTGCTGCTGGGCGGCCACCTTGGCGAAGCCCCGGGCCTCGGTCTCCTTCATCACGTCGCGAAAACGCCGCAGCGCGTCGGTGGGCATGGTGGCGTGGTAGGCGTGACCGCCGTCCTCGTAGGCCTCCATGATCTCGAGCCACTTGCGCAGGTCGCAGGCGAAGCTGCTGCTCTGGGTCTGCCCAACGCGTTCGCGGGCCGCCGGGCTCAGCATCACGAGGGCGGCGCAGGGGGAGCCGCTCCATCCCTTCTGGGGCGCGCTGATCAGGACGTCGACGCCGGTCGCCCGCATGTCGACCCAGATCGCTCCGGATGCGATGCAGTCGAGCACCAGCAGTCCGCCGACGCCGTGCACTGCCTCGGCGAGTCCGCGCACGTAGGCGTCGGGGAGCATCATCCCCGACGCCGTCTCGACGTGGGGTGCGAAGACCAGGTCCGGGCGCTCGGTCTCGATGGTCGCGACCGCCTCCTCGAGCGGAACCGGCGCGAAGGGCGCCTTGGGCCCCTCCGCAATCGGTCGCGCCTTGAGCACGGTCTCCGCCGACGGGATGTTCCCCGCCTCGAAGATCTGCGACCACCGGAAGCTGAACCAGCCGTTGCGGATCACCAGACAGCGCCTGTCCGTCGCGAGCTGACGGGCCACCGCCTCCATCCCGAAGGTGCCGCTCCCGGGGACCACCGCGACGGCGTCGGCGCCGTAGACCTCGCGCAGCGTCGCGCCGATGTCGCGCATCACCGTCTGGAAGCTCTGGGACATATGGTTCAGCGCGCGGTCGGTGTAGACCACGGAGTACTCGAGCAGTCCCTCCGGATCGACGTCGGGTCGCAAACCGGGCATCGACGGCCTCCCTGTTTGGACCGCCGCGTGCCGCGCGGGCCCGCGGACGGTTCTGACTGGCGTTCGTCCCCAGGCTAGCGTTGAGGCGACCCGGCGGGGCGCCCGGCAGCGAGCGCTGACGCGACCCGGCGGGGCGCCCGGCAGCGAGCGCTGACGCGACCCGGCGGGGCGCACGGCTCAGCGGCCGGGCGGACGGTAGAGCTTGATCGGTCCCGCTTCGGTGGAGATGGCGTGCTGACGCGACCAGGCGCGGCCGGCGGCGGCGCCGCCGTCGACGACGTGATGGGTGCCGGTGACGAAGCCCGATCGATCCGACGCGAGGTAGAGCGCTGCGTGGGCGATGTCCTCGGGCTCGCCGACCCGGCCGATCGGTTGGTAGCGACCGAGCTTCTCGCGCAGCCGCTCGACCTGCTCTTCGCGCACACTGCGGCGGCCCACTGCCAGGGGCGTCGCGATCACCCCCGGGCAGATCGCGTTCACGCGGATCCCGTGCTCGCCGAGCTCGAGGGCCACCGAGGTGGTCAGGTGCATCACCGCCGCCTTGGCCACCGAGTAGAGGTGGGGCGCTTCGCCCGCCTGGATCCCGGCGACGCTCGCCGTGTTGATGATGCTCCCGCCGCGTCCCCCGGCCTTCATCGCGGGCGTGGCGTGCTTGATCCCGAAGAAGACGCCTTTCACGAGCACGTCCATCGTGATGTCGTAGTCGTCTTCGCTGATCGATTCGATCGGGCCGCGTGCGCCCCCGAAGCCCGCGTTGTTGAACATCACGTCGAGGCGGCCCCAACGCTCCACGGCCTCGCCCACCGCTCCGGCGACGTCGTCCTCGCGGCTCACATCGACCCGCCGGAAGACGCCGCGCTCGCCGAGCTCCGCCGCAACGGCGGCACCGGCTTCCTCGTTGAAGTCGGCGATCAGGACACGCGCGCCTTCTGCCGCGAAGCAGCGAGCCGAGGCCGCGCCCATGCCGCTCGCCGCCCCGGTGATCACCGCGACCTTGCCGTCGAGCTCTCCCATCGTTCAGCCCTCCTCGCGCTCTTCCAACAGCACCCCGGCCTCGCGGAGCGAGGCGATCTCGGCCGGCGCCAGGTCGATCCACTCCCGGAGGACCTCGTCGTTGTGCTCCCCGCGCAGCGGGGCGGGGCCGCGCACGCGGTTCTCCGCACGCGTGAACCGGTATGGGGACGCGATCACCGGGCGGGTCCCGCCGATCCGGTCGTCCACCTGCACCACGGACCCGCGGTGGGCCAAGGTCGGCGAGGACAGGGCCTCCGCGGGACTCTTCACGTCGCCCCACGCGAGGTTGGCCCGGTCGAGGGCCGCGAGCATCGCGGAACGGTCGGGAAACCCCTTGAGGTAGTCCGCCCAAGCAGCTCTCCGCATGGAGATTTTGGTGTCGAGATCCGCTCCGGGTGGCGTCGGGTCGACCAGGCCCAGGATCTCATGGGCGCACTTCCAGACCCACTTGAACTCGCCCATCACGATCACCGGCCCGCCGGGGGCCTCCCAGATCTCGCCGCCGAGCAGCGGCCTCTCGATCCCCTCGAAGGCCCAGTGGGCGTGGTCGTCACAGACCAGGAAGGCGTCGACCATGGCGACGTCGGCGTGTTGACCGACGCCGGTCTGCTCGCGGACCCGACGCGCCGCGAACATGCCCACCAGCGCGTGCAGCCCCGTCGTGGTGTCGGCCACCGAGAGCTGAGAATCGGTCGGGGGCGCGGCGGCGACGGTGGCTTGACGCGC
>JANQRO010000381.1 GCA_028284525.1 Myxococcota bacterium
CCCGAGCTCGCGGGGGCCATGCGGGAGGGCATTCGCGCATTGGGCGAGGGCGTGCTCTCGCGGGCCGAGGCGATCTTCGACGGGCTGACCCGGCGGGACGGCGCGTGGGCCGAGGCCTGGAACAAACGCGCCACGGTCTACTTCCTCCAGGGCCGCGATACCGAGAGCGTGGGCGACATCCGCCGCACCCTCGAGCTCGAGCCGCGGCACTTCGGCGCCCTCGGTGGCTTTGCCCAGATCTGCCTGCGCAACGGCGCCCCGGACGCGGCCCGCGCCGCCCTCGAACGCCTGCTCGAGGTGAACCCGGGCGCGGCGGGGATCGCCGAGGCGGTGGCAGCCCTCGGGCCTCGCGAGGCCAAGACCCTCCACTGACCCCAATGCGTCGGGTCCCCGTGACAGCGCCGGACGACCCTCGTCTAGCATCTCCGCCGGCGATCGCGGGCCCCATCCGCGACCGGAGGAGGACGCGATGGATCTGCAGGGCGAGGTGTGCATCGTCACCGGGGCGGGGCAGGGGATCGGCCGCGCGTGCGCGACGGCTCTGGCCGACGCCGGCGCCCACGTCGTGGTCGCGGACATCGACGGCGGATCCGCCAAGGATGCGGCCCAAGCGATTTCGGATCGGGGAGGACCGGACGGTCTTGCGGTTACCGCCGACGTCGGTGACCTCGCGCAGATCGACCGTATGGTGAGCGCCTGCGTCGAGCGCTTCGGGCGTCTCGACGCGATCGTCAACAACGCCGGGGTCACCCGACGCGCCTACATCATGGACCTCGACGAGGCCGACTTCGACCGGATCCACCGGGTGAACGTGAAGGGCGTGTTCTTCTGTCTCCAGCGCGCGGCCCGCGAGATGATCCCGCGTCGCAGGGGCGTGATCGTGAACATCGCCTCGATCGCGGGCCGCGGCTTCGCGGGCACCTCCAACGCGATCTACGCGGCGAGCAAAGGTGCGGTGATCAGCCTCACCCGCACCGCCGCCCAGCAGCTCGCCCGTCACGACATCAACGTGAACGCCGTGTGTCCGGGGGTGGTGCGCACACCGCTCTACGACGACGTCATCCGGAAACGCGCAGAACAAAAGGGCTGGCGTGTCGAGGACGCGGAGGCGGAGGCCGCTCGGGCGATCCCGCTGCGCCGGCCCAACGAGCCCGAGGACATCGCGGCGATGGTGGTCTTCCTGGTCTCGCCGGGCGCCCGCAATATCACCGGCCAGTCCCTCAACGTGGACGGGGGGCTCATCCCGAGCTGAATCCCCCTGGGGAAGCATTGTGGCGCGGCCGCCTACCGGTCGGTATCTCTTGCAGGACCCCAGGCCTCCCGACCGCCTCCTCCCATCCATCGAGAGCACCCGCCATGACCGAAGCCATCCGCATCGATCCGAACACCGGTCTCAAGCTCTTCGCCACCCGCGCGGCCAAGGCGAACGACAAGATCGCCGGCAAGGGCTACTCGCTGGTGCAGGACGAGGCGTTGACCACGCTGCCGCCGCAGCCGAAGGGCGCCGTGTTCAACGCCGAAGAGCAGGCGAAGTACCGCGAGTTCAAGGAGGCGCGTCGCGGCGCCGCCGACTACATGGCGATGGAGGGCGAGTTCAGCCGCTACCTCGAGGACGTCTACTCGGCCGACCCCGTTCCCCGCGACGCCCTCGACGACGAGTGCGAGATCCTGGTGGTCGGCGGGGGCTTTGCCGGACTGCTTCTGTGGCACAAGCTCCGGGCCGAGGGCTTCCTCGACGTGCGCTTCTGCGAGAAGGGCGGCGACGTCGGCGGCACCTGGTACTGGAATCGCTACCCGGGGATCGCCTGCGACGTCGAGTCCTACAGCTATCTGCCGCTCCTCGAGGAGATGGAGTACTTCCCGACGATGAAGTTCGCGTCGGGCTTCGAGATCCTCGAGTACTGCCAGACCATGGCGGAGAAGTTCGGCTTCTACGACCGCTGTCTCTTCCACACCACCGTCGAGAAGACGGTGTGGGACGAGGACACCGGACGCTGGACCGTCTACACCGATCGCGGCGACGCCATGAAGGCCCGCTACGTGATCCTCGCCAACGGCATCCTCACGAGCCCCAAGCTCGCGCGCATCGAAGGGATGGAGACCTACCGAGGCGACTCCTTCCACACCTCGCGTTGGGACTACGACGTCGACCTCGAGGGCAAGACCGTCGGGATCATCGGCACCGGTGCCACCGCGGTCCAGGCGATCCCCGAGCTCGCGAAGAGCGTCGGGCAGCTCTACGTCTTCCAGCGCACCCCGTCCTCGATCGACGTGCGCGACCAGCGCGCCACGACGGAGGAAGAGATCGAAGCGTGGAAGAAGGAGCCCGGCTGGGCACGCGCCCGGCGTGCCCGTTTCTCCAAGATCTCGTCGGGCCGCACGGCGATCAAGGCGAACGACGACTACCTGGCCGGCAAGGTGGCGGACTTCAAGGAGCGCAAGCAGCACGCCCGCAAGCTCAGCGTCGAAGAGCTCGTCCAGAAGCAGCTCGACTCGAACTTCCGGATCATGGAGCAGATCCGCGCGCGGGTGGACGCGATCGTGGAGGACCCCAAGGTCGCCGCGGCCCTCAAGCCCTATTACCCCTACGGCTGCAAACGCCCGACCTTCCACGACGAATACCTGCCGACCTTCAACCTGCCCCACGTCCACCTGGTGGACACGGCGCCGCGCGGGGTCCAGCGGATCAACGAGCGGGGGGTCGTCCACGAGGGCGTCGAGTACCCCTTGGACGTCCTGATCTACGCCACGGGATTCGAGTGGATGGCGACCTCGACCTTCAACATGGTCGTGGGGCGCGGCGGGCGCTCGCTCAGCGACAAGTGGGGGAGCGAGGGCACCAAGACCTTCCTCGGACTCCACAGCCACGGGTTCCCGAACCTCTTCATCGTCTCCGGGCCCCAGGGCGGTGGCGGGAGCTTCAACTTCACCGACGCCATCGACCAGCACGGCGATTACATCGTGTGGATGCTGACCTCGATGCGCGAGGCCGGGCACCGGGTGGTCGACATCGTGCGCGGCGCGGAGGAGGAGTACGCCGAGCACTGTCGCAAGGCCGACATCAGCACCGCGCCGCTGCGCGACTGTCTCTCCTACTACAACGGCCACGGCGACGCCGAGCCGGGGAGCCTCGCGTACTACGGCGGCGGCAACTGGCACAAGTACCGCAAGGCCGCCCAGTCGACCCTCGAGCCCTTCGTGTTCGAGTCCCGCGACCGCTAGACGCGCGTTCGCTGCGCTCCGCTCCGCAGCGCCTCGTGCGGAGTGTTCGCGATCAGGAACTGGCGCACCCGCGTCACGGCGGCACCCACCGCCTCGGCCTCCTTCCATTTGCGCACGAGCTCGACGTTCGGCGCGAGCTCGGCGATCTCGTCGGAGATCGGCGCCGGGTGGTAGAGGTCGTCGCCGGCGAGGACGAGGAGCGGCGTCGGGCAGCTCCGCACGAAGCCGCGCGACACGTTGAACACGAAGTCCGTCGAGTACATCGCCGCCCGGAAGGCGGTGGCCGTCGCGTCGTCGAGGTCGCGCCCCTCCTCGCGCAGCGCCCCGGCCCAGCCGTCGAACATCTCGTAGAAGGCGTCGCGGTTCTCGTAGTGGCCGATCGGGTTCTGGAGCACCGCCGCCGCGACACGCTCGGGGGCGGCTTCGGCGAGGCCCAAGCAGTAGGAGCTGCCGATACAGCCGCCCAGCACGTGGCAGCGCTCGATCCCGAGATGGTCGAGCAGGGCCAGATGGTCCGCCGTGTAGACGGGCCAGCCGTCCCCGGCCGTGAGCGGCGCGCGGGAGCGGCCGGCGTTGCGCTGGTCCATGGCGACGACGC
>JANQRO010000345.1 GCA_028284525.1 Myxococcota bacterium
CCGCCGCTGCGAACCGAGGGCTTTCGCGGCGCCGACGACGAGAGCTGTCGCGCCCTCACGCTGGAGATCCACAAGCGTCTCGAGCACCACATCCGCGAACGGCCGGGGGAGTGGATGTGCACCAACCGGCGCTGGGTGGACCGCGCCGCCGACAGCCACACCTGAGCGCGGGCGCTGCGGTCAGGCGGCGCAGGCCGCCGCGAGGCTCGAGAGCGCGACCTGGCGTCGCCCGGTGCGGATCTCGTTGCGGTCGTAGCCGTGGGTGAGGAAGCTGAACGAGATCCCGGTCGCCGGGTCGCCCCAGTTGCACTGGCCGCCGGCGCCCGGGTGCCCGAAGGACTGGGGAGAGTTGGTGCGTCCGAAGCCACGCATGTTGGCCTGACCGTCGTCGCCGGCGATGACGATCCCGAGACCGCGGTTGGCGCGGCTCCCGAGGACGGGGTCGCGCAGGTCGCCGGTGCGGATCTTGCGGGCTTCCTCGAGGATCTCGGGGGTCCACACGACGGTGCCGTCGTGGGCGCGGCCTCCGGCCAGGAGCGCCTGATAGAAGAGCGCGAAGTCGCCGGCGGTGGTGATACAGCCCGCCGAGGGCGAGCCGGCCTCGCGGGTCACGCGCTCGTTCAGCTCGAGAAGACCGCTCTCGTCGATCGCGGCGATCACCGGATTGCCCACGACTCCGAGCTTCTCGTAGTCCTCGGCGGTCAACGCCTCGCCCACCCAGACGCCGTCGGCGACTCGCTTCTCACCGTCCTCGGGGAGCCCGAGCCGCAGCTCGGGGATGCCCAGCGGCTCGGCGATGCGGGTGCGGACGAACTCGGCGAGGGTCATGCCGCTGCGCTGCTCGATCGCCGCCGCCACCGGCCAGAAGTTGGCCGACAGGTGATAGCGGAAGGCCTCGCCGGGTGGGTGGTCGAGACGCCAGTCGGCGAAGCGTTTGGCCCGGCGCGCCGGGTCGGCCCACTCCTTCTGGTAGTGCGGGGCGAAGGGGATGCCCGAGGTGTGGATCAGGAGCTGCTCGAGGGTCGTCGCGTCCTTCCCCTTCGTCGCGTACTCGGGGACGTAGTCGGCGATGCGATCCTCGAGACGGAGCATCCCCTCCTGCAAGAGCAGCCAGGCAGCCGCCGAGGTGATCGCCTTGGTCGAGGACATCGCGACGAAGTGGGTGTCGGCGGTGACCGCGCGCTCTTCCCCCCCTTGCACCGCGCGACCGAAGCTCTCGAGCACGGCGATCTTGCCGTGTCGCGCGAGGGCGAGCTGGGCCCCGGGCAGCAGGCCGCTCTCGACGTCGCGGGCCGCGCGGGCGAGGAGGGCGTCCACCTTCTCCGGGTCGAGGCCGACCTGCTCGGGACCGTCGGCGAAGAAGCGGGAGTCGGGCATGACGCTCTCCTGTGTGCGGGCGTCGACAGGGTACGCCCGCGCGGAGTCGGAGGGCAAGCGGGTGTCACTCCTCGCCGACGGGCAGCGCCCCGGCGGCGATGCGGCGCTCGAGCTCCTCGTAGCGGCCGGGACGGAGGTCGCGTCCGGAGAGCTCGGGGCTCTCCGCCGTGTAGCGGTGCGCGCGAAAGACAGCCGGGGTGGGGCCAAAGCGGCGGTCGACCAGGGTGAAGGGGCTCACGTACTCCCACACCGTGTCGCGCGCGGGGGTGACTTCGAAGATCCGGCCGGTGGCGCCCTCGGTGACCAGGGTGTTGCCGTTGGGAAGCCGATCCGCACCGCTGATCATGAAGCTGTAGAACGCGAGCACGACGTCCGCCCGGTAGCTCCACACCACATCGCGGCGCTCGGGGTCGAGCTCGACCACCCGCGAAAAGCTCGGCATCCCGCGTCGGTGGCACCCGTTGTCGAAGAGCAGGATATGCCCGGACTCGGCGAGCCACGTGGCGGCGTGCTGGTGGGAGAGCTCTTCCGGTCCCCAACGCCACACGATTGCGCCCCGCGCCGGGTCGACGATCGCGATCGTGCTGGTGAGGCGAAAGCTCAGCAGCCAGCGCCCGTCGGGGAGCACGTCGATCGAGTTCGCGTGGGTCCACTCCTTGTGGCTCTCGAGGGGGCAGATCACGTCCTCGTCGTAGGAGAGGTGCTCCCAGGAGCGCCACTCGTGCACCGTGCGCCCGGCGCGGTCGACCTCGAGGACGACGTCTCCCCACATCCGCTCCGGGTCCTCGGGGTCCGAGAAGCCGCCGCGGATCTGCTCCTGCACGCCGTCGGGGAGCTTGCGCCAGCCGAGCACCAGGTGGTGTCCGTTGGGGAGCCGTCGGTAGTCGTGGTGCTGGTAGGGGTTGTCGTAGCGCCAGACCACGTTCGAGTCCCAGTCGAGCTCGACGAGGGCGGCCGCGGAGCCGCCGATCTGCTCGGCACCCTCCGCATCGTCGGGGGGCTGGGTCTGGATCAACAGACTTCCGCCCGGGAGGAGGTGGGCGTGTTGGATGCCGTCCGGATGGTGCCAGCGCCAGACCACCCGACCCGCCTCGTCGAGGAGCGTCGCTCGGTTCCCCCGCACGGGACAGAAGAGGGTGTAGCCCGGTGAGAGCTGGGTCGGGTCGGAATAGACGAGCCCGACCGGTCGGTTGCGGATCCACGCCATGGCCGGCGCACGCTAGCAGCTTCCGGTGACGGCGCGGCGGCGTCGCTCTCCACTGCGGGTCGAGATAGGATGCGCCCCGCGGCTCCCGCGAGCGGAGCCCGCGGCGGATGGATCGTGGAACGACTCGGACTGGCACTCTCGGGGGGCGGATTTCGCGCCACGCTCTTCCACCTCGGGGTGGTGCGCTGTCTGCGCGACGCCGGGCTCCTCGCGCAGGTCACCCACATCGCCTCGGTGTCGGGCGGCAGCATCACCGCCGCCCACCTCGCCCTCCAATGGGATCGCTACACCGGCTCGGCCGAGGACTTCGACGCCGCTGCCGACGAGCTGGTGCGCTTCGCCCAGCTCGACATCCGCAACCGCATCGCCCGTCGCTACGCGCTGTGGTTCCCGGTGCGGCTCTTGATGCGGTTGGCGTTCCGCCGCCCCGGTCGTCGCTACACGCTGAACGGGCTCCTCGAGGATTTCTACTCGAAGTACCTGTACGGCGACGCGCGGGTCCACGAGCTCCCCGAGCGCCCGGACCTCCACATCCTCGCCACCAACGTGAGCGAGGGATTCCTGAGCTCCTTCCACCGCGGCGGGCTGTTGATGCAGCGGCGCTCGGAGAGCGACCCCCGGGTCGACGCGCTGCCCGGCCGGTTGGCGCGGGTGTCGATGGCCGTGGCGGCGTCCTCCGCCTTCCCCGGCTTCTTTCCGCCGGTGGAGATCGGCGCCGAAGAGATCGGTCTCCAGGCCGGCGAGTTCGCCAGCCACACCTTCACCGACGGCGGGGTCTACGACAACCTCGGCGTCCGCGCCTTCGCATGGCTCACCGAAGAGCAGGGCGCAAGGCTCGACGACATCTTCGTGAGCGACGCGGGTCAGCTCTTCCGCATCATCCGCAACACCTCGATCGGGTTCGTCGCCAACGCGATGCGTGCGACCGACGTGCTCTGGGACCGCGTCGGCCAGCTCGAGCGTCAGAGCTTTGGCAGCGACCCGCGTTTTCTCTTCATCCCGATCGTCGAGCAGGTCGACCCCGCGAGCGATCCGAGCGCGGCCCACGAAGTGCTCCAGCCCGAGATCCAGAACATCCGCACCGACCTCGACCGTTTCACGCCCCTCGAGATCAGCGCCCTCGTCACCCACGGCTACGCGGTTGCGCGTCAGCGGCTGCACGCCGAAGGAGAGCGACGCGGGGTCACCGTACCCGAAGGTCCCGCCTGGGATCCCTTTGCCCCGGCGGAGGAGGCCGGGGCGGCATCGGTGTCGCCGTTGGCCTCGGTCGAGGGCGTGAACGAACGCGCCCGCAAGCTCCAGCGCTCGTCGAGCCGCAAGATCTGGAGCGCCCTCCTCGACCACCGCGACCCCGTGTCCGCGATCTACGTCCCCCTGCTGGTGCTGCTCTTCGTGGTGCTCCCCCTCGAGGGCTACCGGCTCTACGACAAAGCGCAGACCAACGCCATGGTGGTGCAGGCCATCGCCAACGGGGACCCGGAGTTCAAGAGCATCCTCGAGCTCTTCGAGACCGACCCCGTGGTGGATTGGGTCGCCGCCACCACCGAGTACGTGGACTCGGTACCGACGCCCTCGTACGAGGGGTACGAGGTGTTGAGCGACACCCGCATCGTGGACCTGCGGCGCTGGAGCGCGGACCAACCCGACGTCTACAGCCTCCGCCGGATCCGCGTGCGCAAGGAACCGGGTTTTGCCGGCGACGGGGTCCTGCGCTTCGACCACTTCGTCCCCCTCCTCGAGAGTTATTCGTTTCGCTTGGCACCGGAGGCGTTCTCGCCCATGGTGCGCATCGTCGAGCGCGACATCGAGGCGCCCACCGACACCTTTGGCGACGAGGCGAACCACTGGCAAACGGCGTTCGATCTCTCGGCGCTCCCGGTGGGCCAGGCCGTCGACCTCACGATCGAGGGCATCATCACCCTGGCCGAGAACCAGATGTCGTCGACCGTGGCCTTCACCCCGGCCTATCCCACCGCCGTCGCGAGCACCTGGCTGCTCTTCCCCGATCACAAGCCCTACCGTCGCTACGACCTGCTCCGCTACGTGCCGGGAGACGAGGGAGAGCCGCGGCACATCGAGCCGCGCTTCGTGATCGACCATCCCCTCGGCTCGATCATCGCGTGGTCGGTGACCAACGCGCGGGCCGGGCACGTCTACGAGTGCACCTGGGAGTGGCAGTTCTAGCGACGTCTCACCCGACCCGGACGCGGACCACCTGCCAGACCGCGACCGGCGTGATCGCGGCGGGCTGGCCCAGGTAGTAGCGCTCGGCCATCTCGGGACCGAGGCGTTCCACCTCCTGGAACCCCATCGCGAAGAGCTGCTCTTCGAGCTCACCGGGGGCATAGGAGGACACCCAGGGTGTTCCCCCCGCCGCCGCGGCCTCGGCGTAGACGCGACCCAACGCGGCCTCGTCGGCGGAGAGGCTCCGGTCGTCGATCAGCACGTCGAAGACGAGCTCCGACCCCGCCGGGAGTTGGAGGAACCACCGGAGGGTCTGCGAGGCGGCCTCGGGAGCGAGCAGCGGGGTGGCGCCGAGCCAGGAGACGCAGGTGCACACGCCGAGGTCGAAGCCCTGACGGGCGAGCGCTTCGCCGAGGGGCGGTTCGGCGCCGTCCCAGGCGACGTACCGGATCGACGGCGACTCGAGGCCCAGGATCTCGATCCGCTCGCGCTTCCAGGATTGGGTGTCCGCGGCGTCGACCTCGAACCAGGCCAGGCGCTCGACGATCCGGGGATGCCGCAGTCCAAACGAGTCGAGGCCGGCGTGGAGAATCACCACCTGCTCGACGCCGTCCTGGAGCGCGGCGACCAAGCACTCTTCGAACACGCGCTGGCGGAGCGCGTAGTAGGCGCAGACACGCGCGACCGCCGGTCGGTCCGCGCCCTCGACCCAAGCGCGAGCGGCGTGGTCCCCCGCGAGCCCGGAGAGCGCGAGCGCGTGCGCGTCGTCGTGGACCGGCCGTTCCGCGTCAGCCGTGGCGTGGAGGTGGCGCGCCGCGGCGGCGAACACCGCGGAGACGCGGGGCTCACCCGTCGCCACGCTCCCCCCTCCGGTCGTCCGATCCCCGCGCGGTACCCGCAATCACGCCCTCCGTCCAGAGACCGGGAAGGATCGCCGCGACCGTCTCCTCCGGGGTCAGCGCGCTCGTGTCGAGGCGCAGGCCGTGGGGGGTGGCGCGGGCCTCGGCGTCGAGACGGGGCCACGCGGCGGCCACCGACGCCGCGGTGCGCCCGCGGTGGCGCGCCCGCACGACCGCGAGGGAGGGCAGGAGCTGCACGAGACTCCACGGGTAGGGCGCCAGGTCGTCGGCGTAGTGGGCAAAGCGTTCGCCGATCACGATGTCGTCGATCACCGCGACGAAGCCGGCGTCGCAGAACGAGCGCGCGAGCAGGCAGGCGTTGCGGCCGCGCAGCCG
>JANQRO010000373.1 GCA_028284525.1 Myxococcota bacterium
CTCGAGTGGATCGACCCGCCGATGGGCTGTGGCAACTGGCTCCCCGAGCTCGTCGAGCGGGCCGGGGGCGAATCGGTGACCGGCGTCGCCGGGGAACACGCCGAGTGGATCGACCTCGACGCCCTCGCGTCCCTCGACCCCGACCGGATCCTCATCGCCCCCTGTGGCTTCGACCTGGCGCGGGGGCGCAAGGAGCTCCCGGCCCTCTCCGACCAGCCGGGGTGGCGTGCGCTGCGCGCCGTCGTCGAGGGCCAGGTCTATCTCCTCGACGGCTTTCTGCACATGAATCGCCCCGGGGCGCGGATCGCCGAGTCGCTCGAGCTCGTCGCGGAGATCCTGCAGCCGGAGCGCTTTGCCTTCGGGTGGCGGGACCGCGCCTGGGTGGCGATCGCATCCGATTCCCTCGAAGTCCAGGAGGAGCACCATGGCTAGCACCACCCTTCGAGACCCGAAGTCCGCGGCGCGCGTCGCCGCGCTGGGGGCCCTCGTCGCGTCGCTGGCGTGCGACGCGCCACAGCAGGCCGCCGCCCCGGAGCCGGAGCACGTGATGGGCGCCGAGTTCGGCGCGGGCCAGGAGAGCGCCTCCGGGGAGATCGACCTCGCCGGCGTCGTCGGGGCGCCCACCCACTGGACCGCCGAGGGCCAGGTGGGCCGGGGCGCCGGGCCGGTGACCCAGGCGATGCTGAACGACCCCTTCGCCTCCACCGACCAGTGGCTGCACTACTACGGGAACTACGCCGGACACCGCCACAGCCCGTTGCGCACCCTCACCCCGGACTCGGTGGGCTCCCTGCAGGTCGCGTGGACGATGGCGACGGGCACCCTCGGCCAGTTCGAGGTGTCGCCGGTGGTCTACGACGGGGTGATGTACGTCACCTCCTCCTACAACCGGCTCTTCGCCCTCGACGCGGCGACGGGCGACATGTTGTGGCGCTACGACCACCAGCAGCCCGAGGACCTGCGACTCTGCTGTGGACCGCCGAACCGCGGGGTCGCGATCGCCGGCGACCTGGTGTTGATGGGCACCCTCGACGCCAAGCTCCTCGCCTTCGACCGACGCAGCGGCAAGATCGTGTGGGAGACCACCGTCGCGCCCTACACCGACGGCATCAGCATCACCTCGGCGCCGCTCATCGTGCGCAACCTCGCGATCATCGGGATCGGGGGTGGTGAGTACGGGGTGCGGGGCTTCTTCGACGCCTACGACGTGAAGAGCGGCAACCGGATCTGGCGGCACTACACCGTCCCCGCCGACGGTGACGAGGGCGCCGACAGCTGGGCCGGCAACTCGAACGAGACCGGGGGCGCTCCCGCCTGGACCACCGGCGCCTACGACCCCGACACCGACACGTTGTACTGGACCACCGGCAACCCCTCCCCCGACTGGAACGGCGACCTGCGCAAGGGCGACAACCTCTTCTCCAACGCGATCCTCGCCCTCGACCCGGCCACCGGGAAGCGCAAGTGGCACTTCCAGACCACGCCCCACGACGTGTGGGACTACGACGGCAACACCCAGCTCTTCCTCTTCGACGTGGGCGACCAGAAGCTGCTGGCGCAGCCCAACCGCAACGGCTTCTTCTACTTCCTGAACCGCCCCGACGGCGCCTTCCGGCGCGCGTCGGTCTACGTCGAGCAGCTCAACTGGGCGACGATCGACGACAGCGGTCGGCCGGTCGTGAACCCCAAGGCGTGGCCGGTGGAGACGCCCACCGAACGGATCTGCCCGGGCAACATGGGCGGGATCAACGGCGCCTTCAGCGCGGCCTACAACCCGGACCTCGAGCTCGCCTTCGTGCCCTCGATCGAGGCGTGTCAGCGCTACGCGAAGGGGGCCGTGGTCTTCACCAAGGGCCTGCCCTTCCTGGCGGGGCTGCCGGAGACCGTCGACGCCGACGAGGGCAAGAGCTACGGCCTCCTCTCCGCCATCGACGTCAAGACCGGCGAGGCCGTCTGGAGGTACCGGGACCGCTGGCCCATGATGGGGGGCACCCTCTCCACCGCGGGCGGTGTCGTGATCACGGGCAACCTCACCGGCGAGGCCCTCGCCTTCGACGCCAAGACCGGCGAGGAGCGCTGGCGCTTCCGGCTCGGGGGCGGGATCCGCAGCCAGCCGATCGCCTACGAGATCGACGGGGCGACCTACGTGGCGATCGCGTCGGGGAGCTGGACGACCCTCGACGCCTTCTCGGGCGGACCCTCGATGACCCCCGAAGGCGGACACTTCTTCGTGTTCCGGTTGCCGGAGGACTAGGTGCCGGTGCGCTCGGTCCTGCTGTGCGCCCTGCTGACGCTCTGCGCGTGGGCCTGTCGACCCGGCGACGGCGGGGACGCCTCCGTGGCCGTCGATCCGAACGCCACCCCGCTGCGGGTGTGTCTCGAAGACGCCGACCCGCCCCGCTCCGAGCTCGCCAGCGAGAGCGGCTTCGACTT
>JANQRO010000383.1 GCA_028284525.1 Myxococcota bacterium
TGGAGCACCGCGGTGGCGAGGGGACAGCCGTTGACGTCGTTGCAGCTCGCGTAGATCAGGCTCAGCACCGCGACGCGACACCCCCGAGATCATGGAGCGCTACGCCGCGGGGTTCCGCGCATCCGGGGTCCCCTGGGCCTTCGCGACGACACGCTCGCCCGAGGCGCTCGCGCCGATCCTCGACGGCTACGGCCAGAGCGTGAGCCCGGAGTACGACGCGACGGGCCGCGAGCTCGGCACCCTGTCCCATGTGCTGCGCGTGTATCTGATCGACGCCGAGGCGCGGGTGCGCAACATCTACAGCGTTTCGTTTCTCCACGCGGACACCCTGTTGGCCGACGTCCGCACCCTGCTCCTCGAGGCGGAGAGCGCGGCGGCTCCGGCACAGACGGTGGCGGCGACGGCCGGCACCCGCGACCCGCGGACCGGCTACGTCGAAGGCGTCTACACCAGCCGATCCGTGGGCCTCGCCGCGCGACGTGGCGCGCCCCTCGACCTCGTGGCCCACGCGCGGACGCGGCGCCCCGGGCTGCCGGCCATCCCCGAACCCGCGGACAACGCGCTGCGGGCCGACCGGGTGGCCCTCGGTCGCCGGCTCTTCTTCGATCGTCGGCTCTCCCTCAACGGCACCCTCTCCTGCGCGATGTGTCACATCCCGGAGCAGGGCTTCACCAACAACGAGCTCGCGACCTCGATCGGCTTCGAGGGACGCACGGTGCGGCGCAACGCCCCGACCCTCTTCGACGTGGGGTTCCGCGAGCGTCTCTTCCACGACGGGCGCGAGCGACGGCTCGAACATCAGGTGTGGTCGCCCCTGCTCGCCGCAAACGAGATGGCCAACCCGTCGGTGGGGGCCGTCCTCGACCGGGTCGCCGGTCTCGACGACTACCCCGAGGCCTTTCGCACGGCGTTCCCCGGACGCGGTCTCGGCGTGGAGACCCTGGGGATGGCCTTCGCCAGCTATCAACGCACCCTGGTGTCGGGGCCCTCGCCCTTCGAGCGCTGGCGCTACGGTGGAGAGAGCGACGCGATCTCCGAGGCCGCCCAGCGCGGCTTCGCGCTCTTCGCCGGGAAAGCCGCGTGTGTCGACTGCCATCGCGTGGACGACGCGTGGGCGCCCTTCGAAGACGGCGCGTTCCACAACACGGGAGTCGGCTACCTGGCGGCGATGGGTCCGGCCGAGACGACCCAGGAGGTGCTCGTGGCTCCGGGGGTGGTGGTCGAAGTCGACCGGGCCATCGTCGACGCCGTCTCCGAGCCGCGACCCGCGGACCTGGGGCGCTACGAGATCACCCAGGACCCCGACGACCGTTGGCGCTACCTGACACCCAGCCTGCGCAACGTCGCCCTCACGGCTCCCTACATGCACGACGGCTCGATCGCGACACTCGAGGAGGTCGTCGCGTTCTACGCGCGCGGCGGGGTGCCCAACCCGGGTCTCGACCCCCTGCTGCGCCCCGTCGTCCTCGACGCGCGGGAGCGCGCGGATCTGGTGGCCTTTCTGGAGGCCCTCACCGGTGATGGCGTGCCGGCTCTGGTGGGCGACGCGTTCGCCGCCCCGGTCGGCGAGCGCCGCGACACCGCGCCCACACCGTAGGCGCGCGAGACGGCCGACGCCCGGGCGCCACCGCGCGGCGTGGGCGCGGTCGCCCCGCCGCCACGCTAGGGATCCGTGGGGGGCTCGGGGAAGGGCGTCGGGTCGAGGAAGCGACGCAGCGCGTTCTCGGTGATCCGCGAGACGTTGTTGTCGCCGCCGTTGTGGTGTAGCGCCCCACACCAACAGATCGAGCTGGTGGAGAAGACCGCCCCGCCGCCCGGGGTCTCGAAGAACACCATGTCACAGCGGACGAGGGGATTGGTGTCGCCGTTCACCGCGCTGTGGGTGTGGGTCGATTCCTCCGTGACCCAGTGGTAGGACGCGCCAAAGGTGTCGGCACGAGCGACGACCAGGGCGTGCCGCGGCGTCCCGAGCGCGGCATCGGCGCGGTCGATCTCCCACCCGGCGGCGCCGCCACCCACGACGCCGAAGTCACCGATGCGTTCGTCACGCCCCACGCCCTCGAACAGGAACGCGGCGCGCGGATCTTCGCTCTCGGGTCGCCGCCGGTAGTAGGTCGCGTGGTCGAAGCCCTGGGCGGTAAACCCCGTTCCCGCGACCGCTTGCGGGGCGACGCCGTTGCGCCGCCACAGTCCGCCGAGCTCCCCGGTGAAGCTGTGATAGTACTCGCCGGGCTCGGCCAGCCAGCCACGCATCCCGTCTTCGGCGCGTCGCACCTCGAGCACGCCCGGGAGGTCCGGGTGCGCCGCGACTTTCCAGTAGAACCCGTTTGCGCCGGTGTACACGAGCCGTCCACCGCGCTGTTTGTAGGCCTGCACGGCGTCGAGCATCGCCTGGGTGTAGTACTCCGGGTGGGTCCCGGTCATCACGCAGCGGTAGCGTTCGAGGAGCGTCACCCCCTCCTCGTGGAGGTCCTCGTCGGTGATGACGTCGTAGGGAAGCCCCCGATCCGCGAGCCAGGCGGTGAGGTGGGTATCGGCGCTGAACTGCCACAGCCAGGTCTTGGGTTGCATGTTGATCACGGGCCGGAGCCGTGAGGAGTAACAGACGCCGCTGCCGTCGGTGTGGGAGTCGTACATCGAGGCCCCGAGCTCGGGGTGCTCGTGGAGGTAGCGGGCCGCCGGGTCGACCACGGTGAAGCCGCCGAGGATGAGCTCCATGAAGTCCCACTCCGTGGCGGTGTGCCAGTTGGCGTAGGCGCTGTAGCTCGCCGTCGAGATCAGCAGCGCCAAGGGCGCCGTGGCGCGGTCGCGGGGCGGGCGCACAAAGAAGGGCGCGTAGCTCTCGTGGGGTCCCTGGGTCAGCTTGGCGGCGTAGATTCCGCTCGGCAGATCGTCGGGGAGCGCGAGGCTCGCGTCGACCTCCCAGCCACAGTCGTAGAGATCGTCGTCGTGGAAGTGGATCGCCGCGTAGTGGTGCGGCTTGTGCACCCAGCGGTGCTCGGAGCCGTCCCAGGACGCCCCACAC
>JANQRO010000408.1 GCA_028284525.1 Myxococcota bacterium
TACGTGATCGCTGCCAACTGGAAGATCCACAAACGCGCCGCCGAGGCGACGGCCTACGCGTCCGCCTTCCTCCCCGCCGTCGAGGACGTCGAGGGAATCGACATCGCCCTGGCGCCCCCGTTCACCGCACTCCACGAGCTCGGCCGAGCGATCGCCGGATCCCCGGTGGCGCTCGCCGCCCAGAACGTCCACGACGAATCCCGCGGCGCCATCACCGGCGAGGTGTGCGCGGACATGCTGGCCGAGCTCGGCTGCGCCTACGGGATCGTCGGGCACAGCGAACGCCGGCAGCTCTTTGGCGAGAGCAGCGCCTTCGTCGCCCGCAAGGCCCGCGCACTCTTCGATGTCGGGATCGTCCCGATCGTCTGCGTCGGCGAGACCCTCGAGGAGCGCGAAGCGGGCGAGACGAACGGCGTCATCGAGACCCAGCTCCGCGAGAGCCTCGCCGCGGTGGCACCCGAGGAGAGCGAACGCCTCGTCGTGGCCTACGAGCCGGTCTGGGCGATCGGCACCGGACGCAGCGCCACCCCCGAGATCGCGCAGGCCGTGCACGCCGGGGCTCGGGTCGTCCTCCGCGATCTCGTGGGCGCGCGCGCCGACGCCATCCGAATCCAGTACGGTGGGTCGGTCAAGCCGGACAACGCCGAAGCGCTTCTCGGCCAGCCCGACATCGACGGCGCGCTGGTCGGCGGCGCCGGTCTTGAACCCGACTCGTTTGCCGCCATCATCCACGCCGCCGCGCGGGCAGCAGCGGCGGCGTAGCGCAGGAAAGCGAGAAGCCGATGGAGCTCTTCCTCCAGGTCTGTCACATCTTGGTGTGCGTCGTGCTGGTGATCGCCGTCCTGGTCCAACAGGGCAAGGGGGCCGATATCGGTGCCGTCTTTGGCGGGGGCGGGAGCAACACCGTCTTCGGAAGCCGCGGCGCCGGCAACTTCCTCACCAAGATCACGACGGGCGCCGCGATCACCTTCATGCTCACCAGCCTCGCCCTCTCCTATCTGGCCAACACCCAGGCCAACCGCAGCATCTTCGGCGACGAGATCGAGACCGAGGCGCCGGGGTTCGAGGAGGTCGACGACGCGGCGTCCGCCACCGAGGGAGCCGAGGGCGGCTTCCAGGAGGTAGTGCCGCCGCCCACGGAGGATGCGGCGCTCGAGGCCCCCGCTCCGGCGGAGACGGCCGTCGAAGACACCCCGCCCGGAGAGACCCCGAGCGAGCCGGCCTCGGGCCCCAACTAGGGCGCCCCCGGCACCGGAGTTGGGGCGCGAGCCCCCTGTGGCCTGCCAGCCTCACCCGGCGTGCGACGCGGGGGTCTCAGCCCGCGCGGCGACGGCGACCGGGTTGCGGCGGGTCATCCAGGGCGAACCCGTCGGTTTGCGTCTCGGGGTCGAAGACCACACCGGAGAACGAGGTCTTGCGCACCCGGCTGTGGCGCAGGTCCACGGCGCGGAGATCCGCCTCGAGGAAGTTCGCCCCGCGAAGATCCGCCGAGCGGAGCACGGCGCCGTGCAAGTTCGCGCGGCGCAGATTGCAGCCGTTGAGATCGGCGCGCTCGAGGATGGCTCCCTCCAGATTGGCCCCGCTGAAGTTGGAGTGCTGGAGGCGCGCACCGCCGAGATCCGCGTCTCGCAAGTCGGCCTCCTTCAGATCGGCGTGCCGAAGATCCGGGAGCGGCTGGCGTTGGCGGCGCCAGCGGTTCCAGCGACTTACGCCCTCTTCCCCACCACGCAGGAGCTCGAGTGCTTGCTTCCGGTCCACCTTGTCCTCCCTGAGCTCGAGGGGCGGCTCGCGGAGGGCCTCCCCACAGGAAAACGTACACAAAATCCCACACCACGAGACATCGGCGAGAGTCGATGTCGTATTTGCGTGGGGTTTTCGAAGCCGATACCCTGCGCCGGCTCGCGCGTGCCCGACGCGCACCCACGCTTCGCTTCCCCGACCCCCGTGAGGCCCCGATGGCGGCACGCGACGGCACCTACCGCGACGGCTCCTACCACTTCGACTGCGAATCCTGCGGCGGTCCGGCGCAGGCGCGGCGGGCCCACGCCCGGACCTGCTCGAGCGCCTGTGCGGCCCGGCTGCGCCGCCGCCGCAGCGCCGCCCCGGTGCGCCGGGGCGCGACGCGAGAGCCGACCGAGGTCCGCTTCTACATCAGCCGGAAGAAGCTCGCAGCGAGCCTCGCGGCCCTCGACGGGGACGGAGGGCCTCCGGAGCTCGTCGTCGGCTTCCACCGCGACGGCCGCGGTCCCGAGCTCGCCCGCCTCGCGATCGAACTCGTCGACCACGACGACGGAGGCCTCGTGTGCAGCTTGAGCGCCCCCTACGACCCCTTCGATCACGCGAAGCGAACCCCGCGCTGACGGCGACCCGACGGCGTTAGAGCCGCTGGTGCGCCTGGAGCGCGTAGTCCTGCTCGAGGAGCCGTGAGGCGTGCACCGCGGCGTCGGTGTAGCTGTGGGTGAGCTCCCAACGTTCTTCGGTGGACACGGTCCCGTCCTCGATCCATTGGTCGGCGCGGTGGCGCGTAAAGCGGATCACCTCGGACCACGCGGCGTGCTCCGCCTCGGCGGCGAGGTCGTGGACCCAGGGAATCGCGCGGGAGCGCGCTTCCCCCCGGAAACGGCCGAGGAGGGTCTTGCCGGCGAACTCCTCCTCGCTCCCGGCCTCGGGCACCGGTTCGAGCGAGCGCAGGTCGGACGCGAACTCCCTGCAGAACTCGCACGCCGCCCAGTCTTCCGGGCAGTGCATCCCCCGCGATCGGTGACTCCAAGCCTCTCCCCGTTCGTGTGCGAGGTCGATCGCCCGGTGCCAGGCGAGCTCGCGGGCGTAGCGCCGCACCTCGTGCTCGACGGCGTCCAGGGTGTCGGCGGCGCGTCCCTCGACCGCACCGGGGTGTCGCTGTAGCCAGTCCAGTAGATCATTGCGCCTCGCGAGAACTCGGTTCATGGGAATCTCTCCTGTGCTTGGCCTGCCGGTGCCGCTCGGTCTCTCCCGCATCGAATGGGAGCGGCGGCGAAACAAGAGCTGCCCGCGGCGGAGCCGTGGGAGGGGCCACAGCCGCTGCGCGAACCGACGCGCCACGGCGAGACGCCGCGGCGCCGCGCCTCGAGGGCTGGGCGCAGGCGAGCCGATCGGCGCGGCCGACGGGAGGGAGGGCTCCCGCCGCGGCGGCCGCCCGCGGACAGCTCTGATGTGAGAGGGGGGGTCCCGCCGGCGACTTGCGGGCGGGGTGGATTCGGAATCGCTTGGGCGGATCGAAGCGTCGGGCCCACACCGGGGGGACCTCCACGAGTTCCGCACCCCGAAATCGTACTCAAATGCAACGGAAACGCAAAAACCAGACGATCGAAGGCCCGAAGGTCCGGCCTCAGGGAGCGAGGCTCTCCAGTCGCCCGTCGCGGAAGCGCAACTCGAGCACGGTGCGCCGCCGGCTGGCATCGCGGTAGATCCAGCGCGCCTCGGAGTCACCGGCCTCGGGCTCCTGCTCGATCGAGGCCGGCCGTCCGAGCAACCCGCGCACCTCCTCGGTCGTCATGCCGAGCTCCACCTCCGCGGCCCCGGCGGCGAAGGTCGCGTCGCGCTGGGTCTCCGCGCTCCGTCGCAGCTCACGCCGGAACCCGTCGCAGGCCACGGTGCGTTGGACCGTCGCGCTCCCCTCGCGGCGCCAGGCCCCGTTCGCGTCGACCGCAGCGGGACACAACCACTGCTGGTACCCCGCCCAGTACGCGGCCCGGGCCTCGTCCTCGGCGGGCGCGTTGGCATAGGCCCGCCAGACGTAATCCGGCGCCTTGTCGAACTCCGCGTAGGCGAGGGGCGCCTCGTGGGGCGCCTTGACGCATGCGACGAGCAAGAGCATCGACGCGCTCAGTAGGGTGCGCATGGGCGCCTCCTCCCGCCTCTCTATCGGCGTGCCGGGCCGGGCGCTTGCACGGGAATCCGACCCGCGGCCGTGGCGGCGGCGCCCTTGCGTGCGACGAGAGGCGCCCGCGGCCGCTTGCGGAGCCCCTGCGCCTCGGGAACCCTCGCTCCCCTCTCCCCAGGCCTTCCCCACCGACGGCGCGTCCGTCGCCCTAGACGACCCGAGGACCGTGAGGACGACGAGACCGCGCAGGACGATCCTCTACGTGCATGTCGGGAAGGCAGGGGGCACGACCTTCAACCGCATCCTGCAGCGCCACTACCGGGGTGAGGTGCACTGCGAGCGTCACATCGAGCTCCGCAACGAAGACGGGGTGGCCAGACGTGTGATTCGCAGGCCCGAGCGGCTCCGGCGTCTGGAGTTCATCTCGGGCCACCTGCCCTGCTCGGTCCTCGCCGCGAGCGGGTTCGACCTCGCCGACTACCACGCGGTAACGCTCCTCCGGGACCCGGCCACCCAGACCCTGTCGCACCTCAACTGGGTGATCAAGATCTCGGAGAACACCCGAGCCCCCGTGTTCCGCAACTCCCCGCCCGGGGTGCGCGAGATGTCTCTCAAGCTGCGCGCGGTCGACGGGCGGAACCCGAGCGAGGTCGCCCGCAGCCTCGAGGCCTACGCGGGCTGGTTTCGCAACCACCAGCTCCGCTACTTCGCCGCCCCCGGGCATCTCGATGCCGCCATCGCGACCTTGCACCGCTTCGACCTGGTGGGCGTCACCGAACGCATCGACGCCTTCGTCGCCCGCTTCCTCGAGGGCGAAGGCCTGGCGGGCGTCGCGGCCACTTCGCCCTCGGCACCGCGAGAGAACGTCAACGCCACCTACGCCGTGCCCCGCGAGCTCCTCCGCGACAGCGGATTTGCGCGCTTCCTCGCGGAATACAACGACCTCGACACCGCGCTCTACCGGCACGCCGACCGGGAGCTCGCCCCGTAGTCCGAGGACGTCGTGTCCAGACTCGCTAGACGCTCTGGATTCGGAGTGTGTCCCCAGGTGATCTCGCGGCAGACTCGCTACGGAACGGAGAAGAGTGCCAGGTCCTGAAACGACGTGAAGTGGGGCCGACCGCACCAGGACCCCGGGTGCAAGCTCTCGAAGACGAAACCCCGCTCCGCGAGCCAGTCGGCAAAGACCTCTGTCGAGTAGCCGATCGCGCCTTCCGGACGTTGCCGGTCTTGGGCGTAGAAGCCTCCCAGATCGTGCCGCAACGCGACCCGCGAACGACCCTCTGCGACACACCGTCCCGATTCCGCGTCGAGCAGGAACAGGCTGGCGAGGGCGCGCCCCCCGGCGCGCAGAACCCGACGCACCTCCGTCAGGTATCGGCGGACCGCTGACGGGCGCATGTGCGTGAACACCGACGCCAGGAGCACGAAGTCGACACAGTCGTCGGGGTACGGGAACGTGAAGGATGACGGATCGAGATCGCCCGCGCGGTTGTAGATTCCATTGCTCACGTCGACGAATCGAAATTGGAAGTTCGAGAGCCCGCCGAAACGTCTCCGCGCGACCTCGACGAAACGCCGGTCGATATCGAACCCCTCGTACCGACCGTCCGGCGAAAGGTAGTGAGCCAGGGGGTAGGCCATCCTTCCGACCCCACAACCGATGTCGAGCACGTGATCGGTGGGTTGGAGTCGAGCGAAGTCCTTGAAGTACCCGAGGAACTCGAAGGCGGCGGACAGGTTTCGCGTCACCAAGGCAAGCTCGTCGGGGGACGGCGGCGCGACCACCGGTTCCGCCACCCCGAGGAGCGCGCGACCGATGCCCGAGCCGAGGACGGGCGTCAGCTGGAGGATCTCGCCTTTTACGCGCTCGTCCGGATCGAGAAGCACCTCCACCTCGAACCCACACCGGCCGCCGTCGGGGAGCTGTGGGTAGAAACGAGCGATCGCGGGGCTGGGGAGTCCCAAGCGAGACTCGACCTCCGGGTAGATCCGGTGCCGCGAGCGGAGTTCGAAGGTCTGGATCTCGGCTCCGTGGGACGCAATCCAGCCCCTGACGAGCAACCGAGGGTGTCGGGTCTCGACCGCTTCGATCTGGCCGACGGTGGCTGTCTCGATGACCGTTTCCATGGTGTGCTGGGCGGAGGCTTGATGAAAGTGGAAGGAAAAAGCGCAGACGCGAAGCCACGACCACGCGTCAGGGCTTCTCAGCATAGGCCTCGATCGGCTTCTCGGCGATCTTCTCGGGCAGGCCGCGCGGATCCGGACGCTGGCCGCTGCGCAGCCGCGCCCGCACCTTCGCGCCGCCAATGGAAACAGGCTCGTCATCGGGATGGGTCTCGGTGAGGTCGACCTTGCCAGCGCCTCGTCAACCGGGGTGCCGGCGGCACACCGCAAGCATGGGGGCTTCTCTCGGTCCCCCGTAGAACGATCTGATGTCGAGGGGCTCACTTCGAACACATCGTTGAGATCGTCGTCGACGCTTTGCCAGAGCGGTTCGACCTGGTCGCCCTCTCCGAGCAACTTCGCGTCGCGAGTGGCGCGCGAGCAGCGCATCCGCACGGCGGCCGGGAGATCGTCGCTTGGCGTGGAGTGCGACCCCCTCGGCCCCCGTGCCGTCGGCGAGCGCCGCGCAGCGGAAGGCGCTGCGCGGGTGCGCGGCCCGGCCCTACGAGTGGGATCGGGCAAAAATCGCCGGGATCGTCGGGGGTTTTCAGTGGTGCGGCAGAGAGGATTCGAACCTCCACGGGGTTGCCCCCGCCAGCCCCTCAAGCTGGTGCGTCTACCAATTCCGCCACTGCCGCAGAGTCTGGGACGCTAAACGATCGTCCAGCCGCCGTCGACGGCCAGGGTGTGGCCGGTGACGTAGCTCGAGGCGTCGGAGGCGAGAAAGAGCAGCGGGCCGACGAGCTCGTGGAGCTCACCGGGGCGACCCATCGGTGTGCGGCTCGCCATCCACTGCTGGGCGTTGTCATCGGCGAACATCTCGTCGGTCATCTCGGTGGGAAACCAAGCCGGGGCGAGGCTGTTGACCCGCACGCCTTTGCGCGCCCACTGGGCGGCGAGCTCGCGGGTCAAGTTGATCATCCCGCCCTTCGAAGCCGCGTAGCTGGCTTGGGGCACCTGGCCGCTACCGACGATCCCGAGGATCGACGAGACGTTGATGATCGAGCCACTCGCGCGCTCGAGCATGTGACGCCCTACCCGCTGCGCGCAGCGAAAGGCACCGGTGAGGTTCACGTTCAGCACCGCCTCGAAGGTGTCGATGGGCTCGTCCTGCGCCTTCACGACCTCGACGAAGCCCGCGTTGTTGACCAGGACGTCCACCCCACCAAAG
Source organism: Myxococcota bacterium (assembly GCA_028284525.1). Taxonomy (GTDB): domain Bacteria; phylum Myxococcota_A; class UBA9160; order UBA9160; family PR03; genus JANQRO01. The sequence goes on from JANQRO010000408.1 coordinate 7,200, forward strand.
CGCTCGAGGGCAGCGTCGACGAGCGCCGCGACGTCGTCGTCGCGACCCACGTCGCAGGCCAGCGCCAGCGCCTCGCCGCCCCCGGCCTCGATCCTCCCGCAAAGCGCGTCGAGTCGTTCTTTGCGCCGCGCCGTCACCACGACCCGGGCCCCGGCGGCCGCGAGGCCCTCGGCCATCACCACACCCATCCCGGCGGAGGCGCCGGTCACGATCGCGACGCGTCCGTCGAGACGAAATTGCTGGGTCGGATCCTGCACCGGCTGCTACCGATCGGCGAGGGCGCGGTAGCGCGCGTCGTAATAGAGCAGCGGCTCGGTGTCGTTCACCGTGCAATCGAGCACGCGGCCCACGTAGATGATGTGGTCACCCGCGTCGTGGGCTGCCTCGACCCGGCAGTCGAGCACCGCGAGCGCCCCGGGGATCCACGGCGACCCGCTCGCGCCCGTCTTGCAGTCGAGCCCGTCGAAGCGCACCGCCTCGTTTCCGGTCTTGGCGAAGCGGTTGGAGAGTTCCTCCTGGCCGGCGGAGAGAATGTTGGCGGCGAACGCACCGGCGCTCGCGATCAACGGGTTCGTGTGAGAGGACTTGTCCGCGCACGCGAGGACGAGGGGCGGGTCGAGAGAGACGCTGCTGAAGGCGGACACGGTCATACCGGCCACCTCGCCGTCCACACAGGTGGTGATGATCGTCACACCACTCGCCCAGCGACGCAGCGCGCCTTTGAACAGGTCGGGATCGAGTGCCATGCGCGGAAGGTAGGGAACCTGGCTCGGGTCGGGCCAAGGCGGGTCTGCCCGGCCGACCCGAGCGCCGAATCCGTCGCTACGCGGCCTGCTCCATGGCGTCGTCGTAGTCGCCGCTGCGCGCGGCGCCGTTCATCTTGGCCCGGTGGAAGAAGGCCTGCTGGGCGGCGGTCTTGTTCTCCGGCTTGCCGCCCCACGCCTTGAGCGCCGGCTGCTGGAGTGCTCGTCCGTACGAGAAGCTCAGCTGCCACGGGAACCCGCCGATGCGGTTCATTTCGTTCAGATGGGCCGTGGCCGCCTCGTCGCTCTGGCCACCGCTCAGGAACACGATGCCGGGCACGGCGGCGGGCACGACCCGCCGGAAGCAGCGCACCGTCTGTTCCGCCACCTCCCGGACGCTCGCCTGCTGGGGGCACTCGTAGCCCGAGAGCACCATGTTGGGCTTCAAGAGGATCTGCTCGAGGGGCACCCGCTGGGCGAGGAGCTCGCCGAAGACCAGGGTCAGGGTGCGCTCGGTCACGGCGTAGGAGGTTTCGATCGTGTGGGTACCGTCCATCAGGATCTCGGGCTCGACGATCGGCACCAGACCCTGCTCGACGCAGAGCGCGGCGTAGCGCGCCAACGCGTGGGCGTTGGCGGCGAGACAGTACTCGCTCGGGAGCCCGTCGCCGATGGCGATCACCGCCCGCCACTTGGCGAAACGAGCGCCGAGACCGTGGTACTCGATCAGCCGATCGCGCAGACCGTCGAGTCCTTCGGTGATCTTCTCGCCCGGCGCTCCGGCGAGGTCCTTGGCCCCGGCGTCCACCTTGATCCCGGGCACGATCCCGCGGTTCTCGAGAAGCTTGACGAGCGGCGTGCCGTCCGCCGCGGACTGCCGCAGCGTCTCGTCGTACAAGATCGCACCGCTGATGAAGTCTTCGCAGTGGTCGGTGGTGAAGAGCATCTCGCGGTAGAAACGCCGCGTGTCCTCGCTCGACTCGACACCGATCTGGTCGAAGCGCTTCTTGATGGTCGGGGTGCTCTCGTCGGCGGCGAGGATGCCTTTGCGGGGGGCCACGAGGGCGAGCGCCGTCTGCTCCAGGCTCATGGGATTCTCCTTGGTCTTCGGTTCGCGTTCGAGGGTGGGGCCGCGTCCGGGCCGGGAAGCTAACGCTCCGCCGCCACTGCGCGAGGCCGGCACGGGCGCGCCCGCAGCCTCTCTAGATAGTGCCCAGTAGCACCAGATCGTTGACATTCGTGCCGGTGGGACCGGTGTGCAACAACCCGCCCTCCGCCGCGAAGACGCGGTGGGAATCGTTGTCCGCGAGCCCCGCGCGGGCGTCCACACCGGCACCCAGGGCGCGGCGCACGGTGCCGCCGTCCGCCCACGCCCCCGCCGCGTCGGTGGGCCCGTCGCTTCCGTCGGTGCCGGCGGCCAGCACCCCCCAACCCGGCTCGCCTTCGAGCTCGAGGGCCAGCGC
>JANQRO010000422.1 GCA_028284525.1 Myxococcota bacterium
TGCGCCGGCCTCAGCAGAGCGCCTCGCGGGGTTGGACGACGCCCCCGACCCCGGGTTCGCCGACCGGACTCCGCGCGCCGAGGCCGCCCCCTTCCTCGAGGGCGCCCCCGAGGCGCGCCCCGCGCGCCCCCTGGACGCCGAGGAGCGGCGCCGCGAGCCGCGCCGCAGCTTCCAACGCCAGGTGGTGGCCCTCGACCGCAGCGCGACCCGGATCCTCATCGGGCGCGATCTCTCGGTGGGTGGGATGCGGGTCGACCCCAACCCGGCGCTCGTCCAGGCGAAGTCGTTCCGTCTCTCGATCCACGTGGGCGAGGGCGAGCTGCCCCTGGTCGTGCGGGCGCGGGTGGCGCGGGACGACGGCGACGACGGCATCCTGCTGCGCTTCGAGAAGCTGGCCTTCGCCGCCCAGGAGCACCTGCGCAAATCGCTCCGCGAGCTGCCGATCCTGGCCCCCGGCGACGACGGCGCGCCCGAGCGCGTCCTCGTCACCGAGATGTTGGACGAGTCGGAAGACGGGGTCGCCTCCGCGGGCTAGCTGCAGGCGGGTCGCTCAGCCCTGGGCGCCCTCGCAGCCGAGCATGCGTCGCGCCAGGAGCGCCAGATGGGCAGCGACCTGCTCGGCGGACAAGACGCCTCCGTCGCGGAACCAGCCGTAGGAATAGATGATCATCGTGCTGATGCAGGTGGCTGTGACCCGCGGCTGGTCGACCTGGAACTCCCCGCGCCGGCAGCCCTCGGCGATCAGCTCGCCCAGGCGTCGGTCGAAGCTCCGGCGCAGCTCGGCGAGCTCGGCTCGCGCCTCGTCGCTCAGACGATCCATCTCCCGGCTGTAGACGATCGCGTAGGCGCGGTTCGCCAGGGTGACCTCGGCGAGGGCCCGGCACGCCTGGTCGAGTTGCTCGACGCAGGAGCCGCCGCCACCCAGCACCTCGTCGAGCGCCGCGTGGGCCCGCACCACGCCCCGGCGAGAGGTCTCGCGCAAGATCTCGTGTTTGTCTTTGAAGTGGTAGTAGACAAAGGGCTTTGTCGCGCCGAGGGAGTCCGCGATGGCCGCCATCGAGGTGCCGTTGTAGCCCCGTTCGGCGAAGAGCTCGGCGGCCGCTTCGAGGATCCGCTCCCGCTTGAGCTCGTAGACCTCGGCCTGGACGCCGCTGCGCCCGTTACGACCCGTCTCTACCGGATTCTCCGCCGAGGCCATGGCACTCCTCCGCTCCTCGCCGGGCGGCGCCGGGCACGACCCGACCCGGATGCGTGCTCCATCCGATCCGGTGAATATACCCGTAGGTAGCATTTCCGACGAACTCCCGTCGTGGCGCACGCCGCGCGCCCGCCCGCTAGCGGGGCTCGGCGATCGTCAGGAGCTGCTTGCCGAAGTTGGCTCCGGTGAACAGGCGCTGCAGGGTCGCCGGCGCGTTCTCGAGACCGTGGGCCATGTCCACGACGTTCTGGACGGCGCCGCTGGCCAGCCACCCGCCGAGCTCGCCGATCGCCTCGGGGAAGCGCTCGGCATAGTCGAGGACGATGAAGCCCTCCATCCGGGCGCGCTGGAGGATCAGGTTGAAGTAGTTGCTCGGGCCCGGACCGAAGTCGCTGTCCTCGTAGCGCGAGATCGCCCCGCAGAGCACGATCCGCGCACCCTGGGCGATCCGCGCCAGCGCGGCGTCGAGGATCTCGCCACCCACGTTGTCGAAGTAGATGTCGATGCCCTCGGGGCAGAGGGCGCTGAGCCGCTTCCCCACGTCCTCGTTCTTGTAGTCGATCGAGGCGTCGAAGCCGGCTTCCTTGGTGAGCCAGTCGCACTTGGTCGACCCCCCGGCGATGCCGATCACCCGGCACCCCTTGGCCTTGGCGATCATGCCCGCCACCGATCCCGTCGCCCCCGCGGCCCCCGAGACGACGAAGGTGTCGCCGGCCTTGGGCGCACCGATGTCGAGGACGCCGAAGTACGCCGTCAGCCCGGTGATCCCGAAGAGGCTCAGGGCGAGATCCGGTGGCGTCCCGGCCGGGAGCACCCGGGCGGGGATGAGGCCGCCGCCGTCGGTCACCGCGTAGTCCTGCCAACCGAAGGCGCCCTGCACCAGGTCGCCCTCCGCGAAGCCGGGGTGGCGACTCTCCACCACCTGGCCCACCGAGGCGGCGCGCATCACCTCGCCCAAGGGAATCTTCGGCACGTAGGTGTCCATCGTCATCCAGCCGCGCTGGGTGGGGTCGAAGGAGAGACACAGGTTTCGCACCAGGAACTCGCCCTCGGCGGGCGTCGGGCGGGGGGTCTCGCCCCACGCGAAGCAGCTCTCGTTGACGCGTCCTTCCGGGCGCTGCACCAGGGTCCACTGACGGTTGGTCTCGCTCATCGGGCCTCCTCGAGGCGCCGAGCTTACCCCGTTTTTCCGAGCACGCGGTGGATGGCCCCGGTGAGGAAGCGCAGGTCGTCGGGCGGGGTGATCAGCGGGGGCGCCAGGTAGACGACGTCGCCGAAGGGTCGGATCCAGGCGCCGAGCTCGACAAAGCGCTCCCGCAGCGCGCTCGGGCTCGGGATCGACTCGAGCTGGACGACGCCCAGGGCTCCCAGCACCCGCACGTCCACCACGCCCGGGAGGTTGCGACAGGGCGCGAGCTCTTCCCGGAGCTGTGTCTCGATCGCCGCGACCTGGTCGAGACGCGGCTCCCGCTCGAAGAGGTCGAGGGAGGCGTTGGCCGCCGCACAGCACAGGGCGTTGCCCGAGAAGGTCGGGCCGTGCATCAGGGCCCGCTCGGGGTCGTCGTCGAGAAAGGCCGCGTAGATCTCCTCGCTCGCCACCGTCGCCGCCAGCGGCAGGGTGCCCCCGGTGAGCGCCTTGGAGACGGCGATGAGGTCGGGGACGACCTCGGCCTGCTCGCACGCGAAGAGGGTGCCCGTGCGGCCGAAGCCCGTGGCGATCTCGTCGAGGAAGAGCGGGATGCCGTGGCGCGTACAGGCGTCCGCCACCTCGCGGAGCGTGTCGGGGGCGTGGAAGCGCATCCCCCCGGCGCACTGGGCCAGGGGCTCGAGGACCACCGCCGCGATCTCGTGCCGCCGCGCGGCGAGGAGGGCGTCGAAGGCGCGCACCCGTTCCGGGGTGTCGGGGAGGGTCGCCAGGATCTGCTCGGGAAAGGCGCCGCGGAACAGCGTGTGCATCCCTTCCTCGGGGTCGCACACCGACATCGTCGCGAAGGTGTCGCCGTGATAGGCGCCGTAGAAGCTCACGAAGCGTCGCCGCTCGGGGTGGCCGCGGTGCATCCAGTACTGGAGCGCGATCTTGAGACCCACCTCGACCGACACGGAGCCCGACTCGGAGAAGAAGACCCGCCCAAGGCTCCCCGGAAGCAGGGCGGCGAGGCGCTCGGCGAGACGCGCGGTCGGCTCGGCGATCAGGCCACCCAGCATCACGTGGGGCAGGCAGCGGAGCTGGGCCTCGACACACTCGAGGATCCACGGATGGCTGTGGCCGTGACACGCGGTCCACCAGTTGGAGATGCCGTCCACCAGGACGCGCCCATCGCGCAGGGTGAAGCGGGTGCCCTCGCTGCGCTCGACGACGATCGGCGCGGGGGTCGTCTTCATCTGGGCGTAGGGGAGCCACACCCGCGTGGGGTCTGCCCGCGTCGGCTCGGGCTCGCTGGCCACGTCGCGTCCCTCCGGCTGGTGCGGCCCCGATCGGCGGTATCCTGGCCGCCATGGCCTCCCTCGAACGATACGCCCGGGAGAAGCTCGACGCTCTCGAGACGCGCTCGTTGCGCCGGGCGCTGGTGGAGACCGAGCGCTACCGCCCCGGGCGCGCCCACCGCGATGGTCGCGAGGTGATCTCGTTCTGTTGCAACGACTACCTGAACCTGAGCCAGCACCCGGCGGTGGTGAAGGCGGCCCTCGAGGCCACCCGGCGCTACGGGGTGGGCTCGGGCGCCTCGCGGCTGGTGACCGGCAACCACCCGCTCTACACCCAGCTCGAGGCGAGGCTCGCACGGCTCAAGGGGACGGCCGACGCGCGCGTCTTCGGGAGCGGCTACCTCGCCAACCTCGGCATCATCCCCGCCCTGGTCGGTGCCGGCGACCTCATCGTGGCCGACGCCCTCTGCCACGCCTGTCTCTTCGGCGGGGCGCAGCTCTCCGGGGCGACGCTCCGGGTGTTCCGCCACAACGACCTCGAGCACTGCGAGACGCTGCTCCGCGAGGGTCGTGCGGCGGCGCGCCACGCCCTGGTGCTCACCGACGGCGTCTTCAGCATGGACGGCGATCGCGCTCCCCTCGGCGCGCTCCAGACGCTGTGCGAGGACCACGACGCCTGGCTGCTCGCCGACGACGCCCACGGCCTCGGGGTGGTGGAAGCCGGGCGTGGCAGCGGCTACGAGGACGGTCGCTCCCTCGGGCTCTCCCTCCAGATGGGCACCCTCTCGAAAGCGGTGGGCGCCTACGGTGGCTACCTCTGCGCCTCCGAGGCGATCGTGTCGCTGCTCACCAACCGCGCGCGCACCCTCGTCTACACGACGGGGCTCCCGCCCGCGACGGTGGCGGGGGGGGACGCCCCGCTCG
>JANQRO010000429.1 GCA_028284525.1 Myxococcota bacterium
CTCGCGACCCACTGGCTCAACGACCAGCGCACCCGGGCGCTCTCGCGGCAGGCGTTCATGGACGACCTCACCGAGCTCCCCAACCGGCGTTCGTTCCACCAGGTGCTCGGCCACGCCCTCGATCGCGCCCGACGCAACGGCACCAAGGCGGCGCTCCTCTACGTCGACCTCGACGGCTTCAAACGCATCAACGACACGATGGGGCACGAGGCGGGCGACCAGCTCTTGCGGCACGTGGCAAAACGGATCCAGGCCGCGATCCGCCTGAGCGACTACGCCTGTACCCACCGCGAGCCGTCGCTCAGCATCTCGCGGCTCGGTGGCGACGAGTTCACGGTGCTCCTCGAAGAGGTGGGGAGCGCCGAGAACGCCGAGCTCGTGGCGCGCCGCATCCTGGACTCGATCGCCCGGCCCCTCGAGCTCGGCGACCGGCTCATCGAAGCCGGCGCGAGCATCGGGTTGGCGGTCTATCCAGAGGACGGCCGCGCCCCCGACGAGCTGGTGCGCGCCGCCGACCGCAGCATGTACGCCGTCAAGCAAACCGGCGGGAACGGCGTGCGACGCGCGGAGGGCAGCGCCGAGGAGGTCGACCTCGTCGCCTTCAACGCGATGCTCGACGCGGCTCTTGCCGACGACCAGCTGCGCGTCCACTACCAGCCGATCGTGAGCGGGGAGACCGGACGGCCGGTGGCCGTCGAGGCCCTGTTGCGCTGGTCCCACCCCGAACGCGGCGAGCTCGGCCCGGGCTGGTTCATCCCCCTCGCCGAAGACGCCGGACGGGTCGGAGAGCTGGGCACCTTCGTGATCTGTGAGGCGGTGCGCTGGTTCGAAGCGGTGCACCGCGAGCTGGCCCCCGACTTCCGGGTGGCGGTGAACGTCTCGGCGCGGCAATTCGAGGACGAGCGCTTCGCCGATCTGGTGCGCGAGCTCCTCGACGCCGCGTCGTTCCGGCCCGACCAGCTCGAGCTCGAGGTGACCGAGAGCGTGTTGATCGCCGACGCTCCCGAAGTGATCGAGCAGATCCGCGCGCTGAGCGAGCTCGGCGTGGGCTTTGCCCTCGACGACTTCGGGACGGGCTACTCCTCGTTGTCGCTGGTGAAGCGCATCCCGGTCTCGCGGATCAAGCTCGACCGCTCCTTCGTCTCGGGGCTCCCCGACGACGCCGAGGACATCGCGATCGCGTACGCGGTGCTCGGGATCGCCGACGCGCTGGGGGTCCCGGTGGTGGCCGAGGGGGTCGAAGACGAGGCACAGCAGATGTTCCTCACGATCCGGGGCTGTCAGGAGCTCCAGGGGTTCCTGTTCTCGAAGCCCTGCGCACCCGAGACCCTGCGTCTGGTCGCGGGAATGGCGACCGACGCGGGGGAGGAGTCGACACCGGGCGAGGGCGCCTAGCGCCGGGGGGCCGGGCCCGCCGCGCCGGCGAGGAAGCGGGCGAGGGACACGCGTCCGCTGCGCCGCGCGACGTCGAGGGGGGTGCCGCCGCCCGGCGCCTCGAGGTCGAGACGCAGACCGTGCTGGAGGAGACGCTCGATCACGGGCTGTGCGCGGGGGTGGGGCTCGGGCCAGCGCGCCAGCAGCGATCCGTGCTCCCGCTCCCAGGCCGGGATGTCGAAGCCGGCCGCGAGGATCAGCTCCGCGAGGGCGAGATCACCGCGGCGCAGGGCGCCGGGCCAGAGCCGCGCCGCGTCGAGAAAGCCCGCCGGCTGCAGACGCGCGCCGCGGGCGACGAGGACCCGCGCCACCCGGGTGTTGCCCGCCGCGAGGCTGCGCGCCAGGGCCGGCGCGAACGAAGCCGCCGCCGCGCCGCCGCGCGCGGCGTCGTCGGCGAGGGCGAGGGCCAGCGCGTCGCGGCGGGCCGCGGCGGCCTCGGCGACGCCCTCGAGCAGCGGGCGGTGCGGGGCGGCCAGGCGGCCGCACGCGGCGCGGGCCGCCTCGGCCAGGCCCGGGGCCTCACTGCGGGCGACGGCGCGCCAGAGCGCGGCGCTGCTCCAGCCGCGCCGGACGAACCCCTCGAGGGTCAGCCC
>JANQRO010000003.1 GCA_028284525.1 Myxococcota bacterium
GCCGCGCCGGCCCTCGAAGCGGCGACGCTGCGCCTCGACCAGCCGCAGCTCCGTCTGACCCTCGCGGCTTCGGACGCACCCGCGGCGAGCGAGCCGCCCCCGCCGGCGGAGACGTCCGCGAGCGCCGCGCCCGATCCGGTGGCGCGGCTCGGGCGTTTCGAGCTGCGCGGCGGAACGGTCGAGGTGATCGATCAGTCGGTCGAACCCTTCGCGCGCTCGACGCTCGAGGCGATCGCCCTGACGGCGAAGCGGGTTCGCTGGCCCGAGCGCAGCGTCGGGCGATTCGAGCTGGCGAGTCGCGGGCCGTCCGCGGCGAGCTTCGAGGCCCGCGGCGCGCTCGGCGCCGCAGGGGAGGTCGCGTGGAGCCTGGCCGCCCTGCCGCTTCCCCATTTCAACCCCTACGCGAAGCCGGTGGGCTACCGGGTCGCGAAGGGCTCGGCGAGCCTGGCGGGCGATGTCGCCCTCGCCGGCGAGCAGGTGGACGTCGACTCGGAGCTCGTCCTCGACCAGCTCGACCTCGAGACCCACCGCGGCGACGAGTTCGAAGACGCGATCGGGGTGCCCGTCGGCCTGGCCGTGGGGCTGCTCAAGGACCCGTCCGGTCGCATCCGTCTCCCGATTCGTTTCGAGGCGGATCGCGACGAGGTGCGCGCTCAGCTCCTCCCCCTCGTCCTCGCCACCCTGCGCCACGCCGTGGTGGGCGCGGTCGCGTTGCCGCTCAAAGCGCTGCGCGGCTTGGCGCCCGGGGGCGACGACGAGCTCGCGTTGCCGGCGGTGGCCAGTGCACCGGGCGAGGCCGCGCCCGACGCCGCGAGCGACGAAGCGCTGGCCGCGCTCTCCCAACTCCTGGCCGAGCGCCCTCTGCTCGGCGTGGTGATCCGCGGGGAGACGAGCGCAGAGGACGATCGGCCGCTGGCCCTCGACGCCCTGGCCGAGGAGCTGCGGGCGGGAGCGCCGCTTCCCCCCACCCCCGATCTCGGGTTCTTCGGCCGGCGCCGCGTCGCGGCGGCCGTCGTCGCGTCGGGACGCCAGGCCCCGGAGACGCTGGAGGCCGAGGACGCCGCGGCCCTCGACGCACTGCTGGCGTCTCGGGAGGTCGCCCCGGAGGCCCGCCGGGCACTGGCCGCGGCCCGGGCGACCGCGCTGCGCGAGACGCTCGTGGACGAGTACGGGGTCGCCCCCGAGCGCGTGCAGACTGCCTCCCGGGCGGGCGCCGAACGCTCCGGCGCCACCCCGGAGCTCGTCGCCATGGGAAGTCTGCCCGGGGACGGCGAGTTGCCGGCCGTCTCCGCGGACGCGCCGGCGCCCGCAACCGACGACACCCCGTAGACGCGCTTCGCGCGCGGTCGAGGGGAGGCGCTAGCCCTTCGCGGCCGGATAGCGCTGCGGGCTCCAGGTGTGGAGCACGCGTTGGGCGTAGCGTCGCGACTCCTGGGGTATACGGCCCTCCGCCACCCGGGTGGGGCCGGCGTTGTAGGCCAGGAGCGCCATCTGCCAGGTGCCGAAGCGGTCGAACTGCTCGCGCAGGTACCGCGTTCCCGCCAGGATGTTCTCGCGGGGATCGAAGGGACAACGCACCCCGAGGATCTGCGCCGTTGCGGGCATGAGCTGCATCAGGCCCTGGGCACCGCGGTGCGAGACGGCGTCGATCGCGAAGTTGCTCTCGTGGCGGATGACGCTGCGGATGAGCCGCGACGGCACGCCGTACGCGAGGGCCGCCTCGCGGATCGCCCGGGCGACGCGTTTGCGCGGGAAGTGCTCGCTGTGACGCCACCACGCGTCGCGGGTACAGGGCCCCTCCACCCGCTCCACAGCGGGTGCCGCCGGCGCGCGTTCGACGGGGCCGTAGGCGATCAGCGCGCGCAGCGCCGCCACCCGCCGTTCCACCGCCGGGTCGGCGCTCGCGGGGAGCGCCGCGCCGAGTAGCACGCACCACCCGAGGACGACGAGCCGCGACCCCACCGTGGGATCAGCCCGTCGCATCGCCGAGACCGGCGATGTCGCGCAGATCGAAGAGCACCCGGAAGGGCACCTCGCGCCCGTCGTCGCGCAGTCCGGAGACGAGCTCGATCCGCACCCCACCCCCCGGCGCCGGGCGGTAGCGTCCGCGCAGCTCGCGAAAGTCGCCGTGCTGCTCGCCCGCGTCGCGCAGCGCCCGGGCGATCCCCCCGAAGAGCCCGGCGTCGAGGGCCCGCGGGACGACCATCATCACCTCCGCCCCGGCGCCAAAGCGCGCGGTGGCGGCGCGGGCCACGGCACGCAACGCGGGCTCCTCGCTGTAGTCCCGCGCCCGGGGCGAGAAGCTGGCGTCGATCGGTGTCTCGCCGAGGGTGTTCGCCGCGGGGTCCCAGGCCCCGACGATGCGCCGGTCCCGCACCACGACGAAGCGGGCGCCGAGCCCCTCCATCGCCCGGGCGTAGGCGAGGAAGCTGGCGAAGCGGTCGTAGCTGCAGTGGAGGGCGGGGAAGGCGCCGTCGCCGTCGAGGAGCGCGCGCCCCGCGGCGAGGTCGGCGGCCTGGATCGCGACCGGCTCGGCGGGCGCAGCGACGCCGCTCGCCGCGGGCTCCGGGCGCACTCGGGCGGACAGCTCCGCCGTCACGGAATCGGGCGGCGTCGCGAGCGCGGTCCACCCGAGATACCCCGCGACCCACACCCCCACCACCGCGCGGCACGCGAGGCGCAGGGCCCCGACGCCCATCACTCCGGGTCCAGCGCGCGCTGGTAGAGGCCCAGCATCCGGCGCACCAACGTCGCGGAGTCGGCGAGGGCTTCGCGCCGCGCATAGGCGTCGGTGGGCGCGTCGTCGTTCGGCGCCGCCTCCGCGATCGCGTCGCCGGGCTCCTCGTCCACGGGGTCCAGGGGGAGCGGGTGCGCGCGGGGCTCGCCGAACGCGGCGCTCTCCACGACTTCGTCCCGCGCGCGCAGCTCGCCTCGGGCCGCCGCCGGCGGCTCGCCGTCGGTCGGCGTCATGGACACGGGCGGGGCGTCCCGAGACACGAGATCGCCCAGAGGCGGGAGTCGCTCTGCCAGGTCCGAGGCCAGGAGCTCGACGGTGCGCGACACCGGGGGTGGGGCCTGCAGGCGCTCGACGGGGTCGAGGAGGCCCAGGGCCCAGAGCGCGGCCGCGCCGGCGAGGACGATCGTCATCACGAAGCCAAAGAGTGCGCGGATCACGGTGCGTCTCCTGTCTCGTCTTGCTCGTAGGCGAGCTGGATGTCGTGGACTCCGGCCCCGTGGGCCGCAGAGATCGCGAGGGAGAGGGCGGAGCGTTCCGCGCGGATCAGCACCGCGGCCGGCGGCGCGTGTCGCAGCCGCGCCTCGAGCTCGTCGAGGCTCACCGGCTCTTCCGCGAGGAAGAACTCGGGGCCCGTCGCGCCGCTGCGCACGGTGATCGTCTCCGCGTCGAGGCTCGCCCCGGGGTCGCCCGCGACGGGTGCGGTCGGAAGCTCGATCTCGACGGCGTGGTCGCGTGCGAAGCGCGCGCCCACCAGCGCGAGGGTCAGACAGAAGAGCAGACACGCGAGGACGTCGATGAAGTACAGCCCCGAACGCGGGAGCGGCAGGGTCTGGCTCACGGCCTCGCCTCCGCCGGCAGCGCAGCGCCGACCGCTGCGGGGACTGCGTCGGTGTCGCGGATCCACACGCCCACCAGGGCGATCCCGAAGCCCAGGAAGCTGCTCCGCAACGCCGTGCCGAGGGCGTGGAGCAACGGGCCCGGCTCCATGTCTTCGGGCGAGATCCCTGCGAAGCCGCGCACCATCCCGCTGATCGTGCCGAGCATGCCCAGTAGCAGCGCCGACTCCACCGCGGGCTCGAGCCAGCGCGGGGTGTCCCGCTCGGGCACACCGGCTGCGCGCTGCGCCAGACGTTCGAGGAGCAGGGCCAGCACGCCGATGGCGAGGATCAGCTGCGGGGCGAGCACCCAGCCCACGCTGTGGTGTGCGGCGACGAAGCCCGCCGCCACCGCGCGCACCGCCTCGCCCGGCCCGAAGCCCAGGGCGAGACAGGTCGCCAACGGAGTGAGGAGGAGGAGGGCCAGCACCGCGCCGACCGCGCTCGCGCGCATCAGCGGCGGCCTTCTCGCCGCGCCACCGGATAGCGCCCCGGTCGGAGCCGCGGGGGCCGCGCGTCCGCTGCGCCGACCGCGCCCAGCCGTCGCAGCCCCAGGTCGAAGCCCCCGGCGGCGAGCACCGATTCGGTGAGCACCACCGGGTACTCGTCGGCGCTGCGTCCGACGAGGCGCCAGCCCACCATCTCCGAGCGGGTGGCGCGCAGGTCGGGCTCGCAGGACGTGAGGTAGGCCTCGCGCTGCAGCACCTCGAAGAGCGTCTCGTCCTGCGCGGCGCGGGGTCGGCCGCGCAGGAAGGCCTGGAGCGCCTCCACCTTCCACTCGCGGTGCTCGGTGCGCCACTCGCGACAGGCGTCGGAGTCGGCGCGGCTCTCGGGGGCCACCAGGGCGCTCGCGAACAACGCGGCGCACAGGGCGGCGATCGTCGTGGCAGTCCGGTGCATGGCGGTCCTCCTAGTCGCGGTGTTCGCCGTGGGCGAAGAAGTCGAGACGATCGAGATCGGGCTCGGGACCGGCGTAGTAGGCGCCGCCGGCGCCTCCACGCGCGGCCGGCGCGCCGAGGGTCTGGGCGACCAGGTCGTTCAGGTCGCCCCAATCGGCGCTCTGGCCGTCGCCCGCCAGCAGCGCGCCGAGGCTCGTCATGTTCTCCTCGTCGAAGAGCTGGTCGAGACGGTCGGCGAGCCGGCGCTCGATCAGCACGTCGAGCAGGTGGCGCACGGAGCGCCGCTCGGCACGGAGCTGATTCGAGCGCGCCTGCACCCGCGCGTACAGACCGTCGACCTTGCGCGCGAACGCGATCGCACCGTCGGGTCCCACTTCGGGGATCGGAACCTCGAGACCGCCGTGGAGCGACCAGCTCGCCCGCAGCACCGAGCCCACCGACGACGCGTCGGCGTCGCGGCCGAGACGCTTGGCGAGGGCGCCGGTTCCCGTCGCGATGCCCTGGTAGTGGTCGGCGAAGAAGGCGCGCCGCTGCTCGGGGCTGGACTCGCGGTGCTTCGTCACCTCGGCGATGCGCGCGAGCTCCCGCGCGTCGCCGCGCATCCGCATCACCGATTCTTCGATCGCGATCAGCCCCGCGTGCTGCTCGTCGAGCCGGGCCGAGTAGGCCTCGATGTAGTCGACGAGCGCTTCGGCGGCTTGATCCTCGCTGCGCGCGCTCTCGATCGCGTCGCGGGAGCGCTCGAGGGTGCGATCGAAGCGCTGCACCTCCTGCGCCACCGCGGCGTCGCGTTCGCGGATCTCTTCCTGGGTCTCGAGAATGCGACCCATCAGCTCCGGGATCAGCTCGATCGCTCGCTCGCGTCCCCGCTCGCCGGCGGCGGGAGTCGCGACCGCCGCGAGGGCCAGGGCGCCGACGAGACACGCGATGGCGCCGCGCATCACTTGCCCCCCGTCGCGGTCGAGATCAAGAGCGGACGCACCGAGGCCGGCAGCCGGAAGGGCGGGAGCCGCTCGCCGCGCGCGATGGCGCCCAGCGCCAGCAGCGTGTTGACCCCGGGCTCCGAGCGACCGATCTCCCGGTGGAGCGCCTCGAGCCGCGCGGTGCAGTGGCGAAAGGCGTCGGGCTCGCCGCCGCGCAGCCACGCGGTGCACTCCCCGGTGCGCAGCTCGCTCTCCACGAGCGGCTCGCCGCATCGCTCCGCCTCGTCCGCGGCGGCGCGAAAGCGCCGCGCCGCGAGGGTGTAGTCGCCGATGCGGTAGAGCCGCGCTCCCGCTTCGGCTTCGCTTTCGACGAACCCCGACGGCACGCCGCGCGGCGGGGGCGCCGTCGAGACGCACCCCGCCGCGCCGAGCACGGCGAGAAGACAGAGGGGTGCGGCCGCCCCACCGGCCGCAGCCCGAGCCGGGCGGCCCGGTGCTCCTCTGGGTGTCCGCATCGACCTGAACGGGCCGCCCGACTCCTGCATCACTTCGCCTCCTCGCTGTGCACGTCCTCTCACTCCCACCCCTCGACACGGCGTGGGCGCGACGCGTTCAACACCGGTCGTGGCGGACGCAGGGGCGCTGCGCACGCCGCGGCGACACGCACAAAAAACGCCCGGCCGAGGCCGGGCGTTCGGGGTATTGGGGTTCGCCGGTGGCGTCGGGTGGCTACCGGCCTCGTCGTCGCTGGTGGCGTCGGGCAGGCGCCGGCCCCGTCGTCGGCGGGGCGTCAGTTGCCGCCGGCCCCTCCGTTGGC
>JANQRO010000486.1 GCA_028284525.1 Myxococcota bacterium
CGCGCCGCCCTTTCGCGGGGGCAGCTCGAGGTCGAAGTAGCGACGACCCACCGCGGCGGTTCCCGAGACCTGGAAGCGTCGCAGCGCCTGGTCGCGCGCCATCAGGCCGCCGTAGATGTCGCCCGACTCCGCGCCGGCGCGGCCGTTCAGGAACTCGAGCGGGTCCTGGTGGTCGACGAAGCCCAACGCCGAGCCGCCCATCGCGTAGCCCATGAGCCGCTGCACCGGCTCGGGGAGCTCGCGCGCCTGCTCGGGGGGGACGGCCAGATACTGATTCTCCTCCTGACGCAGCCACCCGAGGCCGTAGTGGAGGGCCAAGCCAAAACGCGTGTCGGCGGCGCGGTTGGCGCCGCCCCCGTGGAAGGTCCTGCCCGAGTAGAAGAGCACCGAGCCCGCCGGCATC
Organism: Myxococcota bacterium; assembly: GCA_028284525.1. Taxonomy (GTDB): domain Bacteria; phylum Myxococcota_A; class UBA9160; order UBA9160; family PR03; genus JANQRO01. The sequence goes on from JANQRO010000486.1 coordinate 404, forward strand.
TCGGCGGCGACCAGCTCCTCCGCGCGGGGCTCGCGGACGTCGTCCCAGTGACAGCTCCCGGGGATCAGACAGGTCGCGCCGTTGTCGGCGCGGAAGTCGGTGATCGCCCAGATCGTCGCGAGGAGCAGCGGCGGCGCGGGGTTCGCGATGGGGTAGCCCATCATGTTCTCGCGGCCCGGGGCCCGGTCGGCGAGGTGCGGCTCGAGCTCGCGGCGGATCGCGGCGAGGGCGTGGTGGTCGATCAGCGCTTCGACGACGGCGACGCCGTCCCGCTCGAGGGCGGCCACCACGGGCGCGGCAGGGGTGTCGCTGGAGCAGCGCTGGATCGCCGTCATCACCTCGTCTCCCGCCGTCGGTCTACGACAATAGGTCATTGACATAGCTCCACCAAAGCCGGGACAATACCCTTGTCCGACGCTGCGGACCGATCCACCAGGCCCTCACCCGGCCCCCGCCGGGCGAGACGGGAGACCACCATGGCGACCGCGATCCAACCCGAGTCGGGCAAGGACTTCGATCCGATCACCTTCAGCGTGATCCGCAACCGCTTCGAGGCGATCGGGCAGGAGATGACCCTCGCGATGGAGCAGACCGCGTGGACGTCGGTGATCGCGTTGGCCCGCGACTATTCGTGCATGATCTACGACGCCCACGAGAGCGGCCCGCGTCAGGTGACGATGGCCGATTGTCTGCCCATCCACTGCAACAGCATCCGCACGCTCTTGATGGAGGTCGTGAAGGTCTTCGGCGACGACATCCACGACGGCGACGTCTTCATGTCGAACGACCCGTACCGGGGGAACACCCACGTCCCCGACCTGGTGACCGCCCAGCCAGTCTTCGTCGAGGGCAAACAGGTGTTCTGGACCGTGGCGCGGGGCCACCAGCTCGACACCGGCGCGATCGAGGCCTCGAGCATCGTCCCCTCGGCCGCGACGATCTTCCAGGAAGGCATCGTGATCCCGCCCACGCGCATCTTCGACCGCGGGGTCGAGCGTCACGACATCATCGAGCTCTACCTCTCGAACGTGCGCTATCGCGACGCCCTGAACGGCGACCTGCGCGCCCAGCTCGGGGCCTGTGGGGTGGCGCGCAAGGGGCTCGTCGAGCTCTGCGAGCAGTACGGACGCGACGAGGTGGTGCGCTACAGCGACGGACTCATGGACTACGCCGACGCGCGTGCGACCGAGGAGTTCAAAAAGATCCCCGACGGGGTCTTCGAGGGCGAGACCTGGACCGACACCGACGGCAACGGCGCCACCGACATCCCGGTGCGCGCGAGGATCACCAAGAAGGGCGCCGACATCCACGTCCACTACAGCGGCGGGCCGCCCTCCACGGGCTCCTTCAACGCGACCTACGCGGTGATGATGGCCACGTCGACGATCCCCTTTCTCTACTACATCGACTCGGACATCCCCCACAACCACGGGGTGCTGCAGCACATCAGCGCCGACGCCGACGACAACACCATCTGTCTGGCGAAGTGGCCGGCGGCGGTCGGCGGCGCCACCCAGAACCCGGCGGACCCGATGCACGAGGTGATCAACATCGCGATGGCCGAGGCGATCCCCGACCGCGTGCCCGCCGGCGGGGCGCACACCTCCCACATCCCCAACTTCAACGGGGTCGACTCGCGCACCGGCGAGGAGTGGGGCTGCATGCTCTTCAACAGCGGCGGCGGTTCGGGCGCCGCCAAGGACGCCGACGGCTGGCCCGTCTTCTGCACGATCGCCGGGATGGGCGGACTCACCTCCGCAGCGATCGAGGAGATCGAGCTCCTCTACCCGATCCGGGTCGAGCAGAACGAGATCGAGACCGACGCGATGGGGATGGGCCAGTGGATCGGCGGTCCGGGGCTGCGGACCCGTTACCGCCCGATCGCCGGTGGCATGGAGTGGCACGGCTTTGGCGAGGGGCTCAAGAACCCGCCCCACGGCGTGAACGGCGGCACCATGAGCCCCGGCGGCGGCATCTTCGTCGAACACGCCGACGGCACCCGCACCTTCTCGTCCTCGGCGGGTCAGGTGCCGATCCGCGACGGCGAGTTCTGGGAAGGGGTCTCCTCGGGCGGTGGCGGCTGGGGCAACCCCCTCGACCGCGACGCCGAGCAGGTGCGCCGCGATCTTCGCGACGAATGGATCAGCGACGAGACGGCCCGCGACGTCTTCGGGGTCGTCGTGAAGGACGACCTCGAGCGCACCCTCGACGTCGCGGCCACCGAGACGCGTCGCGCCGATCTGCGCAAGACGCCGCGCCCGATGATCGAGCCCAGCGGTCCGGCGGCGGGGACCTGGACGACCCGAAACATGCGCGCAGGGGACCGCTACATCGAGGCGCCCACCGCCCGCGACTTCGAGGAAGGCGTGTAGCGATGGGACACCGCGTCGGCATCGACATCGGCGGCACCTTCACCGACCTGGTGCTGCTGCGGGACGACGGCCGCTTCCACGTCTACAAGGAGGACTCGACCCCGGACGAGCCGCTGCGCGCCATCACCCAGGGCCTCTCGGGGATCGCCGACGAGGCCGGGATGAACGTCGCGGACCTGCTGCGCGAGACCGAGTTCCTCGTCCACGGCCAGACGATGGCGACCAACGCGCTGATCCAGCGCAACGGCCCGGTGATCGGGCTGCTCGCGACCCGGGGCTTCCGCGACATCATGTACCTGGGGCGCGGGGGCAAGCCCGAGCGCTTCAACATCCACCTCCAGAAGTCCGCGGACTTCGTGCCGCGCTACCTGCGTCTCGGAATCCCCGAGCGCATCGGGGCCGACGGCAGCGAGGTGCTGCCCCTCGACGAGGACGCGGTGCGCGAGGCCGCCCGCAGCTTCGGCGCGCACGGGGTGAAGGCGGTCGCGGTGGCTTACCTGTGGTCGATCGTCGACCCGAGCCACGAGCAGCGGACGGCCGAGATCGTGCGGGAGGTGCTTCCGGACGTCGACGTCCTCTGCTCCTCGGACATCCTGCCCGAGATCCGCGAGTGGGAGCGCACCTCGGCGACGGTACTCTCGGCCTACATCGCGCCGATCATCGGCGACTATCTGCGCGCCTTCGAGAAGGAGATGCAGGCCGGGGGGCTGCCCCACGCGCCGCAGATCATGCAGGTGAACGGCGGCTGCGCCTCGGTCCCCGACCTCCTGGCGCGGCCGGTGAACGCCGTCGCCTCGGGCCCGGCGGCGGGTCCGGCGGCGGGCGCGCACTACGCCGCCAACACCAAGGCCCCGGACCGGCTCATCATCGTCGACATGGGCGGCACCAGCTTCGACGTCTGCATGCTCCGCGACGGCGAGCCGGTGATGTCCACGGATATCCACGTGGCCGACCAACCGCTCGGTGTCAACGGTGTCGAGGTGCTCTCCGTCGGCGCCGGGGGCGGCTCGATCGCCTGGATCGACAGCGGGAACTCGTTGCGGGTGGGTCCGCGCAGTGCCGGGTCCCAGCCCGGCCCCGCCTGCTACGGCCGCGGCGGCCGCGAGCCCGCGGTGACCGACGCCAACCTGATGGTGGGGCGCATGGCGCCGGGGGCCTTCCTCGGCGGACGCCGCTCCCTCGACCTGGATCTCGCCGAGCGCGCGATCCAGGAGCAGATCGCGGGCCCGCTGGGCATCTCACCGCGCGAGGCCGCGGCGGGGATCATCACGATCGTGAACTCCAACATGGCGTCGGCGATCCGCGCTGTGTCGATCGAGCGCGGCATCGACCCCCGCGACTATGTCCTCGTCGCCGGGGGAGGCGCCGGCGGGCTCCACGCCGCCGAGCTGGCGCGGAGCCTCGAGATCTCCGAGGTGTTGATCCCGCGTAGCGCGGGCGGTCTGTGTGCCTTTGGGATGGCGGTCACCCCGGTGCGTCACGACTACGTCCGACTGATGCACTGCACCACCGACCGGGAGGGCGTCGCCGCGGAGATCACCCGGATCTTCGACGAGCTCATCGCCGAGGGGCGAAGGGCCCTCGAGACGGACGGCTTCAAGCCCGAAGAGATCCATTTCAGCCGTCATCTCGAGGGGCGCTACCCCGGCCAGGTCCACAACCTGACGGTCCCGCTCCCCGAAGGCCCGATCGACGCGGCCCTGTTGCGCAAGCTCGAGCAGGAGTTCCACGACGAGCACGAACGTCGTTTCACCTACGCGATGCGCGACCAGCCCATCGAGTGTCTGCACTGGCGCATCGCCGCGACCGGCAGTCGTCCAGCGCCGGAGGGTCGGTTGGCCGCCCAGACGGCGGGCGCCGAGGCCAGCGGTCGGCGCATGGCGTACATGGCGAGCATCAACGAGGAGGTCGAGACCGCGGTGTACCACGGCCCCGATCTCGCCGAGGGCAATACGATCATCGGGCCCGCCATCGTCGAGTTCCCGACGACCACGATCGTCGTGAACCCCGAAGATGTGCTCAGCGTTCAGGCCGACGGCAGCTCGCTGTTGCAGATCGCCCTCTAGCCCCCTCGGAGCACCCCACCCACCACCAGGAGTCGACGATGAGCCAAGACCTGCGGGAGATGGACCTCGAATCCTTCCTCCACCCCTACACGAACTTCCAGGATCAGGCCGAGCACGGCTCCGTCGTCATGAAGTCGGCCCACGGGGTGCGGGTGCAGGACATCCACGGCCGTGAGTACATCGACGGGCTCGCCGGTCTGTGGTGTGTCGACGTGGGCTATGGACGCCAGGAGATCGCGTCGGCGATCGCCGACCAGGCCCGCGAGATGGCCTTCTTCCACACCTTCTTCGCGATGGCGAACGAGCCCTCGATCCGGCTGGCCGATCGGCTGAAGCGCATGACCCCCTGGCCGATCGCCCGGGTCTTTTTCGGACTCTCGGGCTCCGACGCCAACGACACCCAGATCAAGCTGATCTGGCTCTACAACAACCTCCTCGGACGGCCCGAGAAGCGCAAGATCATCAGCCGGCACATGGGCTACCACGGCATCACCTTGGGCGCCTCGAACCTCACCGGGCTCCCCGCCGTCCACGCCAAGATGAACCTGCCCCTCGACGGCTTCCTCCACGTGGGCATGCCCCACTACTACCGCGAGGCCGAGTCCGGGATGAGCGAGACCCAGTTCGTCGACAAGCTGGTCGACGAGCTCGAGCAGACGATCGTCCGCGAGGGTCCCGACACGGTGGCCGCGTTCTTCGCCGAGCCCGTGATGGGTGCCGGCGGGGTGATCGTGCCGCCGGAGGGCTACTTCCCCGCGATGCAGGAGGTGCTCCGCAAGTACGACGTGCTCTTCGTGGCCGATGAGGTGATCTGTGGCTTCGGGCGTCTCGGCAAGCCCTGGGGCTGCCAGGCCCTCGGGATCGAGCCCGACCTGGTCACCATCGCCAAGGGCGTGACCAGCGGCTACGCGCCGCTCTCGGCCTCGCTCATCACCGAGAAGATCTGGTCGGTGATCGAGGAGGCCGGCGACGAGGTGCCCCAGTTCAACCACGGTCAGACCTACAGCGGCCACCCGATCAGCACCGCGGCGGCCCACGCCAACCTGGACATCATGGAGGACGAGACGCTCTTCGATCGCGCCGCCGACACGGGGGTGTACCTGCAGGAGCGGCTGCGCAAGGAGTTTGGCGACCACCCGCACGTGGGCGGGGTGCGGGGCATCGGGTTGATCGCGGCGATCGACGTCGTACAGAGCCGGGAGACACGCCAGCCCTTCGACCCCGCGCGAAAGCTCCCGCTGCGTCTCTACCGGCGCATGTTGAACAAGGGGGTGATCGCCCGGGCGGCCGGGGTGTCGGGTGTCGCGCTCTGCCCGCCCTACATCGTCGAACGCGACGAGATCGACACCCTCGTAGCGGTGATGCGCGAGGCGCTCGACGAATTGATGGACGAGGAGCGCTAGGGGGGGAGTCCCATGTCCGGCGTGATGATCGTGACGGGCGGAAGCCGCGGGATCGGCGCGGCGATCGCCCAAAAAGCCGCCGAAACGGGCTTCGACGTCGCCGTCAACTACGCGCGTGCCAAGGACCGCGCCGAACAGGTGGTGGCGGCGGTCGAGGCGGCGGGCCGACGCGGGATCGCGGTACAGGCCGACGTGAGCCGCGAGGAGGAGGTGGTCGAGCTCTTTCGTCAGTGCGACGCGCAGCTCGGCCCCTGTACGGCGCTCGTCAACAACGCGGCGATCGACTACGAGACGTCGATCGCGGATGCCGAGATGGAGCGCATCCGCGCTGTCTTCGATCTCAACATCATGAGCGTGTTCGTGAGCGCCCGCGAAGCCATCCGGCGCATGTCGACGGCGCGGGGCGGCTCGGGCGGGGTGATCGTCAACATCGGCTCGATCGCGTCGCGTTACGGCGGTCTCCCCGGCGACGTCGTCTACGCGGCGAGCAAGGGCGCCCTCGACTCCTTCACGCTGGGGCTCTCCCGCGAGGTCGGACCCGAGGGCATCCGCGTCGCGTGTGTGCGGCCCGGGATCACCCGTACCGAGATCTTCGAGGCGAGCATCGGCATCGAGCGCGCGATCGAGCTCGCCGAGCAGCAGACGGTGCTCAAGCGCATCTGCGAGCCCGAGGAAGTCGCCAACCTCGCCGTCTGGATGTGCAGCGAGGAGGCCTCCTACGTCACCACCGTGATCTACGACATCGGAGGGGGCCGCTGATCGTGTCGGCGGGTGCGCGCACGGCGTATGCGCCTCGTCATAACGGCTGCTCTCGGAGCCATCTAGCTTCGACCCGAACCCAGGGAAGGAGCGGGCGATGGCAAGGGCCTACACCGGTGACGAGCTGGCGACACGCACATTCGTGCTCACCACGGCGTTCGTCGTCGCCATCTTGGTGGCGATCCGCGTGGTGCTCTGGGCGTTCTAGTCGGATCGATCGACACCCCGTGAGAGCTGGGGTATGACCGGGGTTCCATCCACGGGGCCGCGGTCATGGATCTCGAATACAGTCCGGAGTACCAGCGCTTTCGCGACGAGGTGCGCGCCTTTCTCGCGGACGAGGTGGAGCGCATCCCGAAGCGGGGGCTCAGCGAGACGGAGCGGCCGGGCCCCGCCGAGATCGCCTGGCAACGCACGTTGATCGACCGCGGGTACGCCTCCCGGACAATCCCACGCGTCTACGGCGGACACGGCGGCGAGGCGGACCCGCTGAAGAGCGCCATCGTGAGCGAAGAGTTCGCCGCGGCCAAAGCGCCCAGCGGGTTCGGGGGCAGTGGCGCCAGCATGCTCGCACCCACCCTGCTCGAGCACGGGAGCGAAGAGCAGAAACGCCGCTACATCCCGCCGGCGCTCACCGGCGAGGAGGTCTGGTGTCAGGGCTACTCCGAGCCGGGCTCGGGGAGCGACCTGGCGAGCCTTCAGACCGCCGCCGTCGAGGATGGCGACGACTTCGTCGTGAACGGCCAGAAGATCTGGACCAGCGCGGCGCACCTCGCCCACATGATGTTCGCGCTGGTGCGCACCGAGCCCGACGCCCCCAAACACGAAGGCATCAGCTATCTGCTGATCCCGATGGACGCTGCCGGACTCGAGGTGAGGCCGCTCACCACGATGACCGGAGAGGCGCTCTTCAACGAGGTCTTCTTCACCGACGTGCGGGTGCCCCGCTCCAATGTCGTCGGCGCCCGGGGCGAGGGCTGGCGCATCGGCAACACGACCCTGCGTCACGAGCGCAACATGCTCGGGAGCGCGAGCTACACCGAAGCGCTGATGACCCGTCTCCAGCGCTTGCTCGACAGCGAAACCAGCGACGGCATCCCCGCGATGGGACGTCCCGTGTTCCGAGATCGCTTCGTGAAGCTCCAGGCCCGCGCCTGGACGATGAAGTACCACGCAATGCGCCTGCTGACCTGCACGCTCCGCGGAGAGTCTCCGGGAGTGGCGGGTCTGGTGGTGAAGCTCCAGGGCTGTCAGCTCAACCACGACATCGCCGCGCTGGCGATCGACGCGATGGGGGAGCTCGGGCCGCTCTACTACGGCTCGCGTTACGAGCGCTCCCACGGCGCCTGGCAGCGCGAGCACATGCTCTCGCTGGGGCTCATCATCGGCGGGGGCACCGCCCAGATCCAGAAGAACATCATCGCCGAGCGCGGGCTCGGGATGCCCCGGGAGCCCAAACCGGCGGCGCCCGCCGGGGGCGTCTGAGTGGACTTCGGGCTCTCGGAGGAGCAGCGGCTGCTCCAGGACACCCTTCGCGGCTTTCTCCGCGAGCGGGTCCCGGTCGCTCGGGTCCGGGAGCTCGGTACAGCCGATCCCGACGCCACCCGAGAGCTGTGGGGCGAGCTGGCGGCTCTCGGCATCGCGGGTGTGCTGATCCCGGACGACCACGGGGGAAGCGGCCTGGCGCTCCTCGACGCCGCCCTGGCGGCGGAGCAGCTCGGCGCGGCGGTGACGCCGACTCCGTTTCTGGGCAGCGCGGACTGTGTCCCGATCGCGCTTCGGGAGGCCGGCAGCCCCGCCCAGCGGAAGGAGTGGCTCCCGCGTCTGGCCACCGGGACCCACCGGATCGGCGTCGCCCTGCACGAGCGGGTGGGACGTCGCGAGGGCGCCGGCGTGCGCCGGAGCGGCGATCGCCTCTCCGGGAAGACGCTCTTCGCCATCGACACGCCGGGCGCAGAGGTCGTGCTCGTCGGGTGCGAGGACGGCTCGCTCGTGTTGGTCGCGGCCGACGCCCCGGGCGTCGAGGTCGAGGCCCTCGCGACGATCGATCGCACCCGGTCCTGCGCCGAGCTGCGCTTCGACGGGGCCCCCGTCGCCGAGGTTCTCGAGGACGGCGATCCCGGCGCGACGGCCGAACGCGTGCTCGATGCCGGCCGGGCGATCCTCGCCGCCGACACCCTGGGCGCGTGTCAGGCAATGCTCGACCAGGCCGTGGTCTACGCCCGGCAGCGGCGACAGTTCGGCCGAGAGATCGCGAGCTTCCAGGCGGTCAAGCACATGTGCGCCGAGATGGCCGCCGAGCTCGAGCCGGCGCGATCGCTGTGCTGGTACGCGGCCCATGCCCTCGACGCGGTCCCCGCCGACGCGCCGCTCGCGGTCGCGCTCGCCAAATCGCACCTCGGCGAGATCGGCGCCCCGATCGCCGACCTCGCCACCCAGGTCCACGGCGGCATCGGCTACACCGACGAGCAGAACCTCCACCTCTGGTTCAAGCGCATCGGGCTGAACCGCCAGCTGCTGGGCGGGCCGGAGTGGCTGCGCGAACGCGCGGCGCGGCTCCAAGGGTTGGAGCACGCGCCGCGCGGAGTCGACTGAGCCCGGGCCGAGCGACCCATCGCGGGCGCTCCGCTCGCCCGGCCGGGCCCGATCGACTCAGGTCTCGCGGGGTGGACGGTGCTCATGCGGAATCGGGTGCGGTCCCCGAGGTCTGCGCGAGCGCGCTGAGACCGGCCGCGTCGACGATGTGGATCGCGCCGACCTCGCCGCGGATCAAGCCCTCGCGTTCGAAGCGGCGGAGCACCCGGATCGCCGTTTCGACGGTGGTCCCGCTGGCCTCGGCCAGGGCCCGTCGCGTGACCCGGGCGTAGTGCTGGTCTTCGGCGCGGAGGAGCGCGCTCGCGAGCCGCGCCGGTGCGCCGTCGTACGCAAAGGAATGGAGCCGCTCGTGGGCGTCCCGGAGCCGGCCGGCGATCACCCGCACCATCCGCGCACTCAGCGCGGGCCGCTCGTCGACGAGTCGCGCCACCGCGGCCCGTCCGAGTCGCCACACCCGGCCCTCCGTCGTCGCCTCGGCGTCGGCGGCGTAGCGCTCCTCCGGGTCGCCCGACCAGCGCCCGAACATCTCCCCGCGCCGGAGGGTGTCGAGGGTCGTCACCTGCCCGCGTGGCGAGCTCATCAGCAGACGCACCTCTCCCCGCTCGACGACCCACAGGTGCTCGGCGGGCTCGCCGGCGCGAAACAGGGGCCGACGCGGGTAGATCTTGCGGGCCTCGATCTGGGGTCCCACCCGGGCGATCTCCTCCGGGGTGAGCCAGCCAAAGAACTCGGTGGTCGAGACGGCGGCGGCGTCGCTCGGGATCGGCACGCTCCCTCCTTGCGGTCGAGGAACTCGAGCTCCTCCGTCTGCAAGGGCCTTGCCGACGCCGCTGTCGTTTCCCACCCGCGCGGGGCTCCGAGCGTGGGTCGCCGGCGCACGGGGTGGGGCGAAATGTCCCTACGCGGGGTGGGAGGCGCCGGTCTCGTCTTCACCCCAGGGGTCGCTGCGGTCGATCGCGCGCAACAGCTCCTCCTCGTACACCTCGTGGGTCGCGAAGCTCCGGGCGAAGGTCGAGAAGGCATCGGCGGCGGCTGCCAGCTCGTGCTGGGTGACGAACCGGGTGATCTCGGCGAGGCGTCCGCGGAAGCGCTCGTGCTCCTGGATGAAGCGTCGCAGGCGCTCCTGATGCTCCGGGCAGAGCGACCAGAGCGCCGGGTAGTAGAGCCGATCTTCCTGCGCGGTGTGGGTCTCGATCTCCCGCCGCAGGTCCGCGAGGGCGCGTAGCGCGGGGTCGGTGGCCTCCCCGGCCAGGGCGCGATGGGCGGCGGCGAACAGGGGCTCGAGACGCTCGTGCTCCGCGGAGATTCGACCCTCGAGGGAGTCAGCCATGGCTCAGTCCTCCGAGCGCAGCCTACGGACGATCGTCGCAAGCCCGTATGACACGGGTCATACCGACGGGCCGCGCTGGGCTAGGTCGCGCAGTGCCCGGTGGGTGGCACGTCGAGGGCGGGGTTGCGCTCGAAGAATCCGACCGGTTGGAGCAGGAAGCCGCAGTACTCCATCGGCATCACGGGCCAATCCTCGGGCCGCGGGCTGTGGGTGAGGCCGAAGGTGTGCCACACCACCAGGTCGGTGTTCTCGAGGGGGCGGTCGCCGGCGGTGTAGGCGGGGAGACCCGCGCCGCCCGGGTGGAGGTTGGTGAAGTCTCCCGCGGCTCCGAGCTCGGCCGGGTCATAGGCGCTCACCCAGAGGTTGTGACAGGCGAACCCGGCGCGCTGGGCGAACACCGAGTCGCGCGCGGCGAGGAGCGTGGGGCTGCCCTGGGGCAGGAGTTTGTAGGCCACCGGGACACCGAGGCGATTCTCGACGTTGGGGTTCAGGACCTTCCAGTAGCGGCTGCGGCCCGGGTCCACGTCGCGCTTCGCCCCCGCTTCGCTGGTGAGCGCAGTCGTCGCCGAGCGGAATCCGGTGCCGTTCGGGTTGTCGGGGCCACGCGGCAGCGGCTCGGCGTTCACTTCGACCACCGAGTTCTCCCGGCCGTCGAGCTCGAAGTCGAGACGGAAGCAGAACAGGTGCTGGTGCACCGGCGAGGCGAGTTGGGGGGCGATCAGCGGAGCGGTGTCGCTGCCGCCGCCGGGCGCCACCGCGGACACCCCCACGATGCCGGTGAGCTTCACCTCCATCTGGATCGTCCCGTCGAGATAGAGGTACCAGAAGAAGCCGTACTCGTAGTTCCCGACGGTGTGGATCGCGCTGATCACGAGCCGGCGCGAGCGCCGCACCTCGGTGCTCTGGGTGTAGAAGTTGGTGTGCTTCCAGAGGACGCCGTAGTCCTCCTCGTGCATGCACACCGCGTTCTCGACGCTGAAGGGTTCGCCTTTGGGGCCGAGGAAGGTGGCGTCGAAGTAGCGGATCTCGCCCAGACAATCGCAGCCGAGCTTGAGCGAGTTGGCGAGGTGACCGATCGACGCCTCGCTGGCGTCGAACACGTGCTTCCAGGCGTGCATCGGGGAGGGGTCGCCGTAGGGGACGACCATGTCCGCGAGCGAAGCCCGGTGCAGGATGGGGCGCACCCGACCCTCGTCTTCGTAGCAGACGTCGTGGAGCACCAGCCCGTGGGTGGGATGGAGCGAGATGCGGAGCTGCCACTTCTGCCAGCGGATCGCGTGGCCGTCGACCTCGAAGCTCGGGCCCTCGGGCTGGGTGATCTCCACCGGGCGCAGGTCGTCGCGCAGCGGCCCGACGCTCGCGGCGTCGTAGCGGCCCGCTTCGGGCGGGAAGGGGACGACGCCGTGGTCGTCGAGGCGGAACACCTCCTCGCGCTCGAGATCGACGTAGGCGATCAAGCCCTCGACCGGCCGGGCGTAGGCGTTGTCGTCGGGGTCCTCGTGGACGAAGGAGATGGCGCGCATGAGCCGTGTCCCGGCCGGGGCGCCTTCGGGAACGAAGCCTCCGCCGGGCCAGGGGTCGATCTGCACCAGATCGAAGTCCTCGATCCCGCGGTTGCGCATGGCCTCCTGCCAGCGCGGGTCGGCCTTGGTGATACCGCTCACCCGGGCCACGTCCGCGAGGGAGATCGGGGCGTGGCCGGTCTCCACCCGGGAGAAATCGAGGAGCTTGTCCTGGGACAGGGAGATCAGGGCGTCGAAGCTCGCGCCGAGCTCGCGGTCGTAGCCCACCAGGCGGACGCGGCGCTCGATCGCGGCGCCATTGCCCCCGCGCAGGGTGGCCTTGTCCGGTTCCACCGGAAGGGCGCACGAGAAGCGCGCGGCTTCGCTCAGGCGATCGGCACTCCGCAGCACCGCGACCGCGCGGCGCAGCTCGTCTGCGGACAGGGGCTCGAGGGGATGGACCGGCGTACTCACGGGAAGACTCCTCGGGGCTCAGGCCCCGGCTTGCTCACCTAGGAAATGCAGCAGCGCTTCGATGCTGCGCTCGGGCTGTTCGATCCAGAATCCGTGCCCGGCCGGCTCGAGGACCACGAGCCGCGCGTCGGAGAGCTGCTCGGCGATCAGCCGGGAGTTCTCCCAGGCGATGATCGCGTCGTCCTTGCCCGTGATGACGAGGGTCGGACAGCGGATCTGGGACAGACGGTCGAAGGTGTCGTGAGCGCGCGCCGCGTCCATACGCCGGGAGAAGGCCGCGACATCGATGGGTGCCGCCTCGCGCGCCTTGGTGAGCCCCTCGACGACCTCGGGGTGGGCGTCGAGGAAAGGCTGGGTGAAGATCGTCTCCGCCAGGGCACGCGCCCGCTCGGCGGCGGGGAGCTCGTCGGTGGAATAGGCGCCGAGGGCCGTCTCCTCGAGGGCGATGGCGCGGGGGCCACCGGCGGTGGAGCAACCGATCGTGAGGGTGCGCACCCGCTCGGGATGCCCCAGGGCGAGCTCCTGGGCGATCATGCCTCCCATCGACACCCCGAAGACGTGGGCGCGCGCGAAGCCCACCTGCTCCATCAGCGCGGCGGTGTCGTCGGCGAGCATCGCGATGCTGTAGGGGTGGTCGGGTTTCGAGCTCTGGCCGCTGCCGCGCTGGTCGAAGCGCAGCACCTGGAAGCCTCCGGTCAACGCCGGCATCAGCGGCTCGAAGACGCTGCGGTCGCTCTGGGCCCCGTGGATCAGGACCAGCGGGTCTCCGGCGCCCTCCAGGTCGTAGTGCAGCTCGATGCCGTCGTGGATCGCGATCGCCATGGGGCCTCCCCGCGGTGGACAGAGTACCCTCCCCGGCCGGCCCCACACAGACGAGGGTGTCCCCGATGGATTTCGGCCTCCTGCTCGCGTTCCGCAACCCCGACCGATGGCGACAGCCGATCGATCAGCTCTACGCCGACTACATCGACCAGGCCGTCTACGCCGAGGAGCTCGGCTACGCCTCGATCTGGACCACCGAGCATCCCTTCGCCGAGGACAGCTGGTCGCCGGCGATCCTGCCGATCCTGGCGGCGATCGCGGCGCGGACCTGCAGCGGATGTACGACGCCGCCCCCGTCGAGCAGGGGAAGGTGGTGGAGGACCACAACGTCATCCCCCACTGCAACGGCTGAACCCCACGCCAAGGAGCTCTGATGGAACTCGCCATCCACATCGTTCACTTCGACCCCGCCGGCGGCCCCGCCGCCGTCGCCCCCGAGCTCGCCGCGAGCGCCTCTGCGGCCGAGGAGGCCGGCCTCGCGCAGATCTCGGTGATGGACCACTTCTTCCAGCTCGAGATGCTGGGCGGCGCCCAGCTGCCGATGCTCGAGGGCTACACGACTCTGGGCTACCTCGCCGGTCGGACGCAGCGGATTCGGCTGGGGGTGCTCGTGACG
>JANQRO010000489.1 GCA_028284525.1 Myxococcota bacterium
ATGTGGACATCGAACACCGACAGAAAGATCGCGACCCGGAGCCCGGTCTCACCGCCCGGAAGCTTCGCCTCCTCCACCGAGATCACGCGGCCGTCCGCCGGCGCCACGACGGCGCCGGGCTCGCTGGGAATCGCGCGCTGGGGGTTGCGGAAGAAGGCCGCGACGAAGAGCGCGGCGCCGAGACACACGGCGCCCAGCGCGGTGGCCTCCGCCCCGAGGGCCACCCCGCCCACCAGCACCAGGGGCGTGGCGAAGCGGTACGCGTCGGGCGCGAAGACACCGGTCAGGGCTTCGTCGAAGCGCCGGGCCTCCCCCGGATCGGCGTCCTGCGGCGCCGCCGACACTAGTTCTTCGAACGATCGACGAGACGCTGCTCCTTCAGCCAGGGCATGAGGCCGCGGAGGCGCTCGCCGACCGCCTCCATCGGGTGCTGGGCCGCCCGGCGGCGCAGCGCGTTGAAGGACGGGGTGCCGGCGCGATTCTCGAGGATGAACTCGCGGGCGAAGCTACCCGATTGGATGTCGTTGAGGATCGAGCGCATGCGCTCGCGGGTGCCCTCGTCGATCACCCGCGGTCCGCGGGTCAGGTCGCCGTACTCGGCGGTGTTCGATACCGAGTAGCGCATGTTCGCCACGCCGCCTTCGTAGATCAGATCCACGATCAGCTTCACCTCGTGGATCGTCTCGAAGTAGGCCATCTCCGGTGAGTACCCGGCGTCGACCAGGGTGTCGTAGGCCGCGGTCATGAGGGCAGTGAGCCCGCCGCAGAGCACCGCCTGCTCGCCGAAGAGATCGGTCTCGGTCTCCTCGCGGAAGCTCGTCTCGATGATCCCGGCGCGGCCCCCCCCGATTCCCTTGGCGTAGGCCAGGCCCACCTGGAGCGAGTCGCCGTTCGGGTCCTGGTCGACGGCCACGAGACAGGGCACGCCCTTCCCTTCCAGGTAGTGCCCGCGCACCGTATGGCCGGGCCCCTTGGGCGCCACCATGAAGACCCCGACGCCTTCGGGGGCGCGGATCTGACCGAAGTGGATGTTGAAGCCGTGAGCGACGGCGAGGTGATTGCCCGGAACGAGCTGGTGGGCGATCTCGTCGGCGTAGATCCCCGCCGCCGTCTCGTCGGGGACGGTGAGCATCACCACGTCGGCCTCGCGGGCCGCTTCGGTCGGAGTCAGCACCCGGATCCCCTCGGCCTCGGCCTTGGGCCGCGAACCCGAGTCCTTGCGGAGACCCACCACCACCGAGACACCGGAATCGCGGAGGTTCAGCGTGTGGGCATGACCCTGGCTGCCGTAGCCGATCACGGCGACGGTTTTTCCGTCGAGGCGGGCGAGGTCGGCGTCGTGGTCGTAGAAGATCCGGAGGTCCATGTCGGAGGAGTCCTTTCGCGCCGGGCCGGGGTTGGGGCCGGTGGGCGCGGTGGGCGGTGAACACGAAGGATGGCGGGAACTTAGCAGCCAGGGGGGCGGAGGGCGCCGGTCAAACGCCGTTGTGGGGCGGCTCGAAGGCCTCTCCCGTGCGGCGCGCCTCGGCCTCGGCCCGGCGCAGATACCAGGGGGCGATGGCGGCCGCGTCGACGCCCCGACCGGAGGCCAGGGCGCGGGCGCCGAGGCGCCCCACCCACACCGGATCGGGAGCCCCGTCGGGTGGCGGAACGACCTGGGCTCGTCCTCCGAAGGCGGCGGCGGCCTTCGGGGCGTCTCCCACCCAGAGGAGGGGCGTCTCGGTGTTC
>JANQRO010000512.1 GCA_028284525.1 Myxococcota bacterium
CGCGCCGAGCGTCGCCGAGCACCTGGGGATGCCGTACCGGCTGGTGCTCTACTGCCCAGCGCTCCTTCCCGATCCGGAGAACGCTCCGGCCTTCGTTCCGCGCGCCGGGACCTCGCGTGCGGTCAACCGTGCGCTCTGGGCCTTCATCCTCGGGCCCTTCGACCGTTGGCTGCGGGGGCCGCTGA
This sequence comes from Myxococcota bacterium, assembly GCA_028284525.1. GTDB lineage: Bacteria > Myxococcota_A > UBA9160 > UBA9160 > PR03 > JANQRO01. The sequence goes on from JANQRO010000512.1 coordinate 186, forward strand.
ACCGGGAGCGGCGTCGCCTCGGTCTCGCCCCGGTGCGTCGCACCATGCCCCACCTCCTGGGCGAGCGGCCGATCCTCTGCACCGACGCCTCGTTGGGCCCAGCGCCCGAGAGCTGGCGCGAGCGCTCCCAGCCCCTCCCCTATCTGCTCCCCGCGCCGCGGTCGGCGGCGCTTCCCGAGAAGCTCGAAGCCTTTCTCGACGCGGGTGAGGCGCCGGTGTTTCTGGGCTTCGGGAGCATGCCCGACCCGCACGCGGCGGAGACCACGCGCGTGGTGCTCGAGGCGGTGGAGTCGACCGGCCGCCGCGCCCTGCTCTCGCAGGGCTGGGCGGGACTCGGCGACATCGCCCTTCCGCCCGGGGTCGAAGTCGTGGGGGATGTCCCTCACGAGCACCTCTTCCCTCGGGTCGCTGCCGTCGTGCATCACGGGGGCGCGGGCACGACGACCTCGGCGGCGCGCGCCGGCGTACCGCAGCTCGCGATGCCCCACGTGCTCGATCAGCACTACTGGGGGCAGCGGATCCACGCCCTGGGGCTGGGCCCCGCGCCGCTCGCCCGGGCGCGGCTGCGCCCCGACCGACTTGGCGCCGCGCTCCGCGGACTGCTGGAGACCGAGTGGCTCGCAGAGCGGGCGGCCCGCTTTGGTGAGACCCTGCGGGACGAGTTCTCGCTCGGAGAGGCCGATTTCGAGGCGCTTCTCCGCTAGATCAGGTGCGAGTTGGCGGGAATCGGGCTGTGATCTTGATCCCCCACGGGGATCGATGCGGAGATTCTGGTCCAAACCTCGTTTCGTCGGCTTCATTTTGTCGCCGAAATACCGTTTGGGTTCTCAGGGGCCTCTTTTATAATCGGGGCCCCCGAGCATCCTTCCTCCGATCCTCCAGGTGACGCCTGGAACCCGAAACAGGACCGCTGGGGCCGACGCAACGCCCGAAACCGAGCGCAAGTGATGGCACTTGTGTCGGCCCGGGCCTTCCCCTCCTGCCGTGGCAGGTGGTGTGGCGATGACGAACAAGATTCCGACCGGTGCTGAGAAACTCGTGCAGTGTCTGGAGCGCGAAGGTGTCGAGTACATCTTCGGGCTCTCCGGCGGCGCGGCCATCCCCATCTTCGACGCCCTCGTCGACTCGAAGATCAACCTCGTCCTGGTGCGTCACGAGCAGGGCGCCACGCACATGGCGGACGGCTATGCGCGGGCCACCGGCAAGCCCGGTGTGGTGTTGGTGACTTCGGGACCGGGTGCGACCAACACCGTGACCGGGCTCCTCACGGCCCTCATGGACTCGTCGCCGATCATCGTGATCACGGGCCAGACGATCATCGAGAACCTCGGCAAGGACGCCTTCCAGGAAGCCGACGTCACCGGCATCACCTACCCGGTGGTGAAGCACAGCACGATGATCCGCGACGTCGAGCAGACCCCCCGCATCGTGCGCGAGGCCTTCCACATCGCGACCAGCGGCCGACCCGGCCCGGTGCTGATCGATGTGCCAAAGGACGTGGGCTCGGCGCCCTGCGACGCCCCCTTCGTCGACGACGTCGACCTCCCGGGCTACGAGGTGCCGACCCGCGGCGACCCGACGCGGGTCGCGCAGGCGGCGGAGCTGCTGCGCAACGCCGAACGCCCGCTCCTCTACGTGGGCCACGGTGCGGTGATCTCCGGCGCCGGCAAAGCCGTGACCACCCTCGCCGAGAAGCTGCGCGCGCCGATGGTGAACACGCTGCTCGGCAAGGGCGCCACCGACGAGACCCACCCGCTCCACCTCGGCATGCTCGGGATGCACGGCACGGCCTACGCGAACAAGGCCGTGATCCACTGCGACCTCATCATGGCGATCGGGGCGCGCTGGGACGACCGCGTGACCGGCAAGGTGGACGAGTTCTGCGCCGACGCCAAGAAGATCCACATCGACATCGACCCGGCGGAGTTCAACAAGGTGCTGCGCCCCGACGTGTGCATCGCAGGAGACGCGCGCCTGGTGGTGGAGGACCTGCTCCCGCTGGTGGAGGCGGGCAACACCGAGCCCTGGCTCGCGCGCTGCGAGGCGTGGCGCAAGAAGTACCCGCTCCGCTACCCCCGCAAGGGCGGGCTGCGGGCGCAACACGTGCTCGACCGTCTCGACGCCCTCACCGGCGGCGACGCCGTCATCACCACCGACGTGGGCCAGCACCAGATGTGGGCGGCGCAGTTCTGCCGCACCCGCAGCAACCGGCACTGGATCTCGTCGGGGGGCGCGGGGACGATGGGCTTTGGCTGGCCGGCGGCGATCGGTGCGAAGTTCGCCCGGCCCGAGTGCGAGGTGTGGGCGGTGGTCGGCGACGGCGGCTACCAGATGACGATGTCCGAGCTCGCCACCGCGGCGGTGCACGACGTGGGCGCCAAGTGCCTCATCATCAACAACAACTACCTGGGCATGGTGCGCCAGTGGCAGGAGCTCTTCTACGAGAACCGTCTCTCGGGCGTCGACCTCGAGGGCAACCCCGACTTCGTGAAGCTCGCCGAGGCCTACGGCATCAAGGCGTTGCGGATCCGCCGCGCTGCCGACGTCGACCGCAAGCTCGAAGAGGCGATCGCCTACCAGGACGGCCCCTGTGTCGTGGTGGCCGAGGTGATGAAGGAGGACAACGTCTTCCCGATGATTCCGGCCGGTGCGCCCGTCTCGAACATGATCATCGAGGCGCCGAAGACGGCGCTGGAGAAGCCCCGTGGCAGCACCTGAGCCGACCCCGAGCACCGCGCCGCCCCGCGAGGGCGTCCACACGATCTCGCTCTACGTCAACAACAAGCCCGGCGTGTTGGTGCGGGTGGCCCTCGTCTTCTCGCGCCGGGGCTTCAACATCGAGAGCCTGGTCGTGAGCCCCGCCGCGCGCGGCGACTTCTCGCGGATGACGGTCACCTGCAGCGGCGACCCGAGCACCCTCGAGCAGATCATCAAGCAGCTGGCGAAGCTGGTGGACGTCGTGCACGCGGTCGACCACACCCGGGACAACGCCTACGAGACCGAGATCGCGCTCGTCAAGATCGCCGCCGAGCTCGAGGAGCGCACCCAGATCCTGCAGATCGCCGAGCACTTCAACGCGAAGGTCACCGACTACGACCAGAGCTCGCTGATGCTCCGGGTCTACGGCTCGAGCGAGAAGCTCGACGCGCTGATCAGCCTGCTGCGCCCCTTCGATCTGCGCGAGCTGGTGCGTTCCGGGAAGATCCTGATGGTGCGGGGCCTCGACGCAACCTAGGCCGGCCTAGGGATCGAGACCCAGCCCGACGCTGCCGACGCCCTCGAGGTGGTCGGTGTCGTTGAAGCGCAGCAAGCGCGGTGCGGGCTCGAGCACCAGCTCGGTGAGCGAGCAGTTGTCGACCACGCGCTTCCAGTTCCAGTAGGCGCCGTCCACGAGCTCGCCCAGCGCCATGCTGAGGGCGCCGCCGTGGCTGACCACCGCGACCCGGCCTCCCGGATGCGCCGCCGCGATGCGGCGGAGCGCCCCGACCAGCCGGTCGGTGACACCGCGGGGGGACTCGCCACCGTGGGGCGCGTAGTGCGGGTTGAGACGCATCTGCGCCCAGAAGCGGTAGCGCTCGTGGAGATCGCGGAAGCGCATGCCTTCGAAGCGCCCGATGCCGTACTCGCGCAGGTCGTCGTCGACCGCGACCCCGACCCCGGTGGCGCGCCCGATGGCGGCGGCGGTGTTCCGGGCGCGCACCAGGGGGCTCGAGTAGATCGCCGCGAGGGGTGCGCCCGCGGCGACCGCGGCGCCGGCCCGCTGCGCCTGGCGCTCGCCGCGCTCCGAGAGCGGCGTGTCGGTGTGACCGTGCCAGCGGCCGTCGAGGTTCGCCTGGGTCTCGCCGTGGCGGACGATCGCGAGGGTCGCGCTCACGTGTCGTCGCGCAGGCCCTGGGGCTGGAGCGCCTGGTTGCCATAGCTGTCGAAGTAGGTGCTCGCCTCGGCGGGACGCCGACTCACCGGGCCGAACTTCCCCATCGGGTACCCCACCGGGATCATCACCACGACGCCGTACTCGTCCGGGATCCCGAATCGCTCGTGGAGCTCGGCCTCGAACATCTGGTGCATCGTGGTGAGGGTGGCGCCGAGGCCCACCGCGCGACACGCGAGCAGGATGTTCTGCACGCAGGGGTAGATGGCGCCGTAGTTGGGCGGGGCGAGGCCCACGCGCTTCTCGGCGGGCACGGCGAAGGGCCAGTCGCGCACGCCACAGACCAGGATGATCGCCGGCGTCTCTGCAAGGTGCTCGATCTGGTACTGGACGGCGCGGATCATCCGGGCCGTCGGCGAGTCGTCGCCCTCCTTGGGGACGATGGCGTCGCCGAACCGGTCGCGCATCGCCCAGGCGTAGCGCTCGGCCAGGTACTCCTTGCCGGACTTGTCCTGCACCACGACGAAGGCCCAGGGCTGGGTGTTCATCCCGCTCGACGCCTTCACGCCGGCGTCGAGCACCTTGCGAATCAGCGAGAGCGGCACCGGATCGGGCTTGATGCGGCGCATGGCGCGCGCGTTGCCGACGAGATCGAAGAAGTCCATGTCCCCTCCTGGAGCGGTCGCCGGGCGGCGGAGGCCCAGGGTCGCGCGCTTTGCGGCCCCCGTCACCTCGCCGGCCCGCACCCCGCTCACCTCGCCCGGTCGCGGGCCGTGCGGTCCGGGTCGTCTCGCCCGGTCGCGGGCCGTGCGTTCCGGGTCTCCTCGCCCGCCTCAAGCCCTCCCGAGCGGGGGACGAAGCGAAGCGCATGGGACTCGGGCGGACGTCGCGGTGGCGACTCGGGGTCGCGGGGCTCGTCGTCCTCGCAGCGCTCGGCCTCCACCGGCACGTGTGCGAGTGGCGTAGCCAACGCTATCCGCTGGGTGAGGCGGCGGCGGCCGAAGGGCGACTCCTCGTCTCGCTGTGGCGCCGCGACCACCCCACGGGCAACGCGGTGCGTTGGGATGCAGTGCACGCTCGCAACACCCCCCGGATCCGCGCCTGGGGTCGCTGCTTCGACCGGGTCCACGGCACCTTGAAGGCCGCCGAGCGCGCCGCCCGCGACGCCTGTCTGGCGGGCTCTCGCTTCCCGGTCCACGACGCCGCGACGCGCATCGTCGCCCTCGGCGAATGTGAGCACCGCCGCTTCGGACGGGTGCGACACGCCGAGGCGATCCACGCGTGTCTCGAAGCCGAGGGCCATGCGCCCGGCTCGCTCCCCCGCTGGACCTTCGACCTGCTGGGACCGCGCTACGAGGGGGCCTACCGCGAGCGCTTCGGGTTGTGGGCCGAGACGGTTTCGCGCGACGACCGCGTCGACCGGCGCCGCGGGTGGCGCACCGGCGTCGCGCTGCCATTCCTCCTCCTGGCGCTCGCCGCCGCACTCGTCGCGCGTCGCGGACCCGACACGGCGACGCGCTAGCGCCTTCGACGGACGCGACACGGCGACGCGCTGGCGCCTTCGACGGCCCCGGCTTCGGATCGCCCCTGCCCGCGGTACGCTCCCGGCCATGGACACACGCCCCCTCGGCCAGACGGGAATCGAGGTCTCGAAGATCGGCTTTGGCTGCATGAGCCTGTCGAACGCCTACGGCCGCGCCGACCCGGAGCAGGCCGACGCGACCCTGCGCCGCGCCCTCGACCTCGGCGTCACCTTCTTCGACACGGCGAACGTCTACGGCGGCGGCCACAACGAGCGCTTCGTCGGCGAGCGGCTGCGGCCCCATCGCGACGCGATCGTCCTCGCCACCAAGTTCGGCATCGTCCCCGGCAAGGACGGCCCGGCCGGGGTCGACGGCCGTCCCGAAGTCGTGGCGCGCTGCTGCGACGAGAGCCTGGAGCGTCTGGGCGTCGACGTGATCGACCTCTACTACCTCCACCGCGCCGACCCCGCGGTGCCGATCGAGGACACGGTGGGGGCGATGGCCGAGCTCGTGAAGGCGGGTAAGGTGCGCAGCCTGGGTCTCTCGGAGGTGAGCTCCGAGACGCTGCGGCGCGCCCACGCCGTCCACCCGATCGCGGCGGTGCAATCGGAGTACTCGCTCTGGACCCGCGACCCCGAGCAGGGCCTCCTCGCCGCCTGCGAGGCGTTGGGCACCACCTTCGTGCCCTTCAGCCCCCTCGGCCGCGGCATGCTGACGGGCGCGCTGCAATCCCTCGAGCGCATGCCCGAGGACGACACGCGGCGACGCTTCCCGCGTTTCCAGGACGAGCACTTCGCCAAGAACCGCGACCTGATCGCGGCCTTCTGCGCGCGCGCCGCGGCCAAGGGCTGTCAGCCGGGCCAGCTCGCGTTGGCGTGGGTGATGGCCCGGCCCAACACGGTGCCGATCCCCGGTACCAAACGTGTCGAGCGGGTCGAAGAGAACGTCGGCGCCGTCGACGTGACCCTCGACGCCGACGAGGTGGCGGACCTCTCGGCGCTGATCCCCGCGGACGAGGTGTCGGGAGAACGCTATCCGCCGTCGATCCTGCGCACCGTGCAGCGCGAGCCCGGGCGCTGAGCCCCAGGAGACCGCGATGACCCGCATCCGCCGCGAAGCGATCGATGCCCTGATGGACCGCGCTCGACGCGAGGTCGACGAGGGCCTGCTGCCGGGCTGTCAGGTGGCGCTGGGATTCGAGGGCGAGCTCGTCCACTTCGAGAGCCTGGGCGACGCCCGCGACGACACCCGCTACTGCATCTTCTCCGCGACCAAGCCCTTCGTGGCGTCGACAATGTGGCACCTGCTCGCCGAAGGGGCGCTCTCCCCCGACGACCGGGTCTCGGAGATCGTCCCCGAGTTCGCGCCGAACGGAAAGCATGCGATCACCGTCGAGCAGGTGATGCTCCACACGTCGGGCTTCCCGGCGGCGCCCCTCGGGCCGCCGGCCTGGTGGACCCGAGAGGGCCGCCTCGGCGCCTTCTCGAAGTGGCGGCTCAACTGGGAGCCCGGCACACGCTACGAGTACCACCCGACCTCGGCGCACTGGGTGCTGGCCGAGCTGATCGAGCGGCTCTGTGGCCGGGATTTCCGCGACGTCGTGGAAGAGCGCGTCACCCGCCCGGCCGGGCTGCCCCGCATCGTCGGCATCGCCCGCGAGGACCAGGACACGATCGCGGACCTCGTGGGCGTCGGCGCCTACGCCACCCCCGACGAGCTCGAGGCCGTCTTCGGGGTGCGCGCGCTCCCGGGGAGCGAGGTGAACGAAGACGTGATGCTCTACTTCAACGAGGCCGTAGCCGCCACCGCCCGGCACGCCGAGCTCGCGGGTCTCGGCCTCGTTGAAGTAGAGCATCACGTCTTCGTTCACCTCGCTCCCCGGGAGCGCGCGCACCCCGAAGACGGCCTCGAGCTCGT
>JANQRO010000531.1 GCA_028284525.1 Myxococcota bacterium
AACGCGACGCCGTGACCGCCGAGATCCCGGTGATCCTGATGACGATGCTCGACGACCGCGAACGCGGCTTCGCCCTCGGGGCCTCCGAGTTCATGACCAAGCCGATCGACCGCACCCAGTTGGTGCGCACCGTGTCGCGGCTGTGCCGCGGGACCAGTGGCGGGCGCGTCCTCGTGGTCGAAGACGACCGCGGGGCTGCCGAGATCCTGCGACGTCTCCTCGACCAGCGCGGCTTCGAGGTGGTCTCGGTGGCCGATGGCCGCGAGGCGCTGGCCCGGGTCCAGGAGGGGCGACCCGACCTCATCCTCCTCGACCTGATGCTCCCCGAGATGGACGGTTTCGAGTTCCTCGAGGCGCTGCGCGGTATGGACGGCGGCTACGCGATCCCGGTGGTGGTGATGACCGCCAAGGATCTCCGCGCGGAGGAACGGGTGAAGCTCAACGGCTACGTCACCACCGTGATCGAGAAACACGCCTCGGGGCGCGACGCCTTCTTCGCCGAGATCATGGCGCTGGTGCGGGGCTCTTCCGCCGGCGCCGAGGGCGAGACACCGGAGACCGCGCGCGACGTCTAGGGCTCGCCCCCGATCAGCGTCTCGGTGACGCTGCGGAGTGCCTCTTCTTTCTGCTCGAGGGCCTCCTCCTGGGCGCGGATCGTCTCGCCCTGGCGGCGGGAGGAGGCGCGGGTGTCCTCCAGGGTCACCAACAGCTCGAGGATCGCCTCGACTTCGGCGCGCCGGTAGTCGGAGCTCACCTTGACCTCGCCGAGCCGGTTGCGCGCCTTGCTGAAGTTGCGCGCCTTGGGGTCGCGGATCAGCTCGATCACGGCGAGGTGATAGAGCGCCTCGGTGCGCAGCGAGCCCGCGGGCGCCTGCTCGAGCACCCGCTCGAAGCCGCGATAGGCCTCGTCGTAGCGACCCTGGGCGAAGGCGACGCGCGCCCCCTGGATGCCCGCCGGCTGGATCGTCTGGGCAGGCGGCGGTGGCGCGGTGACCGAGCGTTTCTGCGTTGCGCATCCGACGCTCCAGACGCAGAGCAGGACAGCGAGAATCCGCGTTGCGCGGACCCGCGCGGCGGGGGGGTGGGGCGACACCGTGTGGTCCTCCTGACGACGGCCGGGTGCGCCGCCGCAGACACGCTGCGACAAGCCGCGCCGCGACGTCTGGTGCATCATACCCGATCTGCGTCTGCAGCCGCGCCGCGCGCCCCGGGCTCGCGCTGTGGCACGCGTTGGCGAGGCCCCCGTTGCGCCAGTTCGGACGGCGATTCCAGTACCGCGTGAACCGCATCTTCTCGCGGGGTTCGTGGGTGCAGTTCACCCTTCTCGCGTTGAGCGCAGCGCTCGTGGCGCTGCTCGGGTCGAACGCGCGCTTTCTCGGTCTCTTCTCGCCCCAGGGACTCGAGGCGGAAGGGATCGACGACGGCCTCGGCGGCGGCGTCGGCGACAGTCTCTTCTGGTCGCTCAAACACGTGATCGACCCCGGTGCCTTCGCCGAGAACTACGGCGCGCCCTTCGCCGTGACCGCGATCGCCCTCGCGCTCTCGGTGGTCGGCCTGGTCATCCTGGGCATCTTGATCGGCTTCATCACGAACCTGGTGCAACGCCGGGTCGAGACCCTCGAGCGGGGCAACACGCCGGTGGTCGAGCGCGGGCACACCCTGCTGCTGGGGTGGAGCAAGAAGATCTACGCCGTCCTCCGCGAGCTCGCGCGGCTGCGCCCGGGCTCGGTCGTGGTCGTGCTCGCGCCCCGGGAGATCGCGGCGATGCGCGAGTCGATCCGGGCCGAGGGGCTGCAGGATCTCCCCCTCGACATCGTGCTGCGCAGCGGTCGCTCGGACGCCCTCGCCGAGCTGCGACGGGTCGCCCTCGAGACCGCCGACGCCGCGATCGTGCTCTCGGCCGACCGCGGGGGCGGGGCCTCCTCGGACGCCGACGTCGAGGCCATCAAGACCCTGATGCTGATCTCGAGCTTCGACGCGTGGGAGGGGGCGCCCGCGCGGGTGGTCGGAGAGATCGGCGAAGACCGCAACTACGAGATCGCGACCATCGCCAGCAGCGAGCGGGTGCCGGTGGTGTCGAGCACCCAGTACATCAGCCGTCTGCTGGTGCAGTCGGCGCGCTACCCGGGTCTCTCGGACGTCTACCGCGTGCTCCTCGGCGGGCGCGGGGGTGCGTTCCACGTGCGCGCGCTCGCCGAGGCGCGCGGACGCACCCTGGCCGACACCGCGCGTCACCTCGAGGGCGCGGTGCCCGTGGGCGTCACCTGGGAGGTGCAGCGCGGCGCTCACACGCGTACCGCGGCGGCGCTCAACCTCGAGCCCAGCTACGAAATCGACGACGACGAGCGGTTGGTGCTGCTCTCCCCGAACGGCCGCTTCCGCTGGACCCCGACGCCGACGGCCTGGAGCGTCCCGTCGGCGCCGGCGGGTGGCGAGGAGCCGAGCACACCCAAACGCGTGCTGATCCTGGGGCGCGGTCACATGATCGACGAGATCGTTCGCGAGCTCGACGGTCACGTCACCGAACGCACCGAGGTGTGCATCGCCTCGGACGCCGGCGCCGACGAGGGAGCGCTCCAGCTCGACCGCGAGCTCCTGAAGCACCTGGACCTCCGCTTCCAACGCGCCAACACGGGGAGTCGCGCCGGGCTCTCGGCCCTCGACGTGGGCGGCTTCGACGCGGTCTTCGTCCTCGCCGACGCGACACCGGGGGTCGCCGACCCCGACGCGCGCACGATCCTGACGCTGCTGCTCCTCGGCGATCTCGAGCGACGGGCCGGAGCGCGCTTCCCAAGGGTGGTGGCCGAGCTCTACGACCCGCGCAACCGCGAGCTCCTGCGCGACAGCCTGGCCCGCGACCTGATCGTCACCCCCGATGTCACGAGCGTGTTGATGACCCAGATCTCCCAGCTTCCCGTCCTCGCGCCGGTCTACCGCGAGCTGTTGAGCGCCGGGGGCATCGAGATCGGCATGCGCAGCGTGCGGCGCTACGCGGCGCCGGGGCTCCCGCTGCGCTTCGGCGAGCTCGCGCTGGCCTGTCAGCAGCGTCTCGAGACCGCGCTCGGAATCCAGCGCGCCGACGGCTCGCTCTCGATCAACCCGGACGCGGCCGAGTCGTTCACCCTCGGCGAGGACGACCGGGTCGTGGTGCTGGCCCAGCAGCGCTACGAGTGAGCGGCGTGGGGCTCACTCGGTGGCGAGCAGCGACTCCATCTTGCCCAGGAGCCGTTGGAGCTCGACCGGTTTGGTGTCGAAGTCGTCGCAGCCCGCCTCCAAGGCACGCTCCTGATCGCCGGCCATGGCGTGAGCGGTGAGCGCGATCACCGGCACCGCGGCGGTCGCCGCTTCGCCCTTGAGCGTGCGGGTCGCGGTCCAGCCGTCCATGATCGGCAGGCTCATGTCCATCAGGATCAGATCGGGTGGGTTGGCCGTCGCCATCGACACGGCTTCGGCGCCGTCCACCGCGATCTCGACGTCGTAGCCCCGTTTGGTGAGACGCCGCGAGAGCATGTCGCGGTTCATCTCGTTGTCCTCCACCAACAACACCCTGGCCATCGCCCGTCGTCCTCTCTCGCTCCGTCGACCCGCCCGCTGCGCCGGAGAGCATAGACCGTCGCGCCGACCACCGGTGGGCGTCCCGGCGCGGCGGGAGGCGAGGGCTATGCTCGCGCGATGACGCGCTTCGGCGCCTGGCTGTCGCTCACGCTCGCCGCCTCCCTCGTCGCGGGGTGTGCCACCCTCGCGAGCTCCGCCACCTCGCGTCTGTCGAACGACCTGTCGAGCTCGCTGCGCAACCAGGACGATGTCGAGACCGTGCGCTCCGGCGCGCCCGCCTACCTCCTGTTGATCGACGCGTTGATCGAGGGCGACCCGGAGGACCCCGACCTTTTGCTCGCCGGCGCCTCCTTGCACTCGGTCTACGCCAGTGCCTTCGTCGACGACCCGGAGCGCGCCCGCCGGCTGGCCGACCGGGCCTACGACTACGGGTTGCGCGCGCTCTGCGCCCACCGCAAAGCGCTGTGCCGACGGGTCGAGGGCCCCTACGAGCCCTTCGCCGACGCCCTTCGCGCCACACGCGCCCGCGACACCGCGGTGCTCTACGGGTTCGGCTCCTCGTGGGCCACGGCGCTCCAGGTCCGGTCGGGGGAGTGGGACGCGGTGGCGCAGCTCCCCAAGCTCGAGGCCCTGATGCGACGGGTCGTGGAGCTCGAAGAGAGCTACGACCACGGCGGACCCCACCTCTACCTCGGGGTGCTGGCCACCCAGCGACCCGCGAGCCTCGGGGGGCGCCCCGAGGAGGGGCGGCGTCACTTCGAACGGGCTGTCGAGATTTCCCGGGAACGGCACCTGCTCGTCAAGGTGCTCTTCGCCGAGCACTACGCCCGGCTGGTCTTCGACCGGCCGCTCCACGACCGACTCCTCGAGGAGGTGCTCGGAGCGGACCCGCGAGAGCCCGGGCTCACCCTCAGCAACGTGATCGCGCGACGCCGCGCCAAGGACCTTCTCTCGAGTGCCGACGACTACTTCTAACCCGCGCGCCGCGCGCCCCCTGCTGCTCGCCCTCGTGGCGGGGTGGCTCCTCGCCGCTCCCTCCCACGGCGCCACCCTCAAGGTGGCGACCGTGCTGCCCGACGGCAGTACCTGGATGCGCGAGATGCGCGCCGCGGCGGCGGAGGTGGCCGAGCGCACCGAAGGGCGGGTGAAGCTCAAGTTCTATCCCGGTGGCGTGATGGGGAATGCCAAGACCGTGCTGCGCAAGATGCGGGCCGGGCAGCTCCACGGCGGTGCCTTCAACAGCGGCGCCCTCGCCACGCTCTACCGCGAAACCGAGCTGTACGGGCTGCCGCTGCTCTTCGAGAGCTACGCCGAGGTGGACGCGGTCCGCGAGCGACTCGACCCGGAGATCCAGCGCGGGCTGGCCGGCAAGGGTCTCGCGGCGCTCGCGCTGAGCGAGACCGGCTTCGCCTATCTCCTCTCGCAGCGGGCGATCCGCAGCGTCGACGACCTGAAGGGCGCGAAGCTGTGGGTGCTCGAAGACGATCCCACCAGTCAGATCGCCCTGCGCTTCGCCGACGTCAGCGCGGTGCCCCTCCCCCTCGCCGACGTCTACACCGGGTTGCAGACCGGTCTGGTCGACAGCGTGGCCGCTCCCCCCGCGGCGGCCATCGCCTTTCAGTGGCACACCAAGGTGCAGTACCTCACCGACGTGCCCCTCATGTACCTGATCGGTGTGCTCGTCTTCGAAGAGCGGGCCCTGGCGCGGCTGGAGCCGAGCGACCGCGCGGTCCTCGAAAGCGTGGTCTCCGAGACGGCCCGACGGCTCGATGCCGCGACCCGCGCCTCCCACGACGAAGCCCGTCGGGCCCTCGAGAGCCAGGGCGTCGAGACGGTGACGGTGAGCCCCGAAGAGCTGGAACGCTGGCGCGCGATCGCGGACCAGACGATCGCGGAGCTGCAGGACGAGGGCACCTACTCCCCGGAGCTCCTGGACGCGATGCTCGGCGAGATCTCGGCGACGCGCGACGCCCAGGCGCGCCGGTGAGGGAGGAGCCTTTCGGGCGTGTCGTGCGCGCCCTCCACCGCCTCGAAGACGCCGCCCTCGCCCTCCTGTTGCTCTCGCTGATCGCCCTCGCGTCCCTGCAGATCGTGCTGCGCAACCTCTTCGAGACCGGTCTTCCCTGGAGCGACCCCCTGCTGCGCATCCTGGTGCTGTGGACCGGGCTGCTCGGCGCGGTGGTCGCGAGCCGCGAAGGGCGGCAGATCAGCGTCGACGCCTTGAGCCGGCTCCTCCAGGGCCGCGCGGCGGAGGCGACCCGGATCGCGGCGAACGGCTTCGCGGCGCTGGTGTCCGGTCTGCTCGCCGTCCACAGCGTGCGCTTCGTGGCGAGCGAGTTCGAGTACGGAAGCGGTGCCTTCAGCGGGCTTCCCGCGTGGCCCTTCCAGATCATCCTGCCCCTGGCGTTCGGGGCGGTGGCCTTGCGACACCTGGTCGCCTGCGCCGCGCCGCTGCGCGCCATCGGGCGCGGCCCGCCGTCCTCGTGATCGCGGCGACGCTGTGTCTGCTGGGTCTCGCGCTGATCGGTGCGCCGCTCTTCGCGGTGATCGGCGCGGGCGCCCTCCTGGGATTCCACCGCGAGGGGGTCGACCTCTCGGTCGTCGCGATCGAGGTCTACCGGCTGGCCGAGATGCCGGTGCTCCTGGCGATCCCCCTCTTCACCTTCGCCGGGTACCTGCTCGGCGAGAGCCGCGCCCCCGAGCGTCTGGTGCGGGTCACCCAGGCCTGGTTCGGCTGGCTCCCGGCGAGTCTAGCCATCGTGGCCCTCGGATCGAGCGCGCTCTTCACTGCCTTCACCGGCGCCTCCGGGGTGACGATCGTCGCCCTGGGCTCGCTGCTCTACCCGGCGCTGGCCCGGGCCCACTACGACGAGCGCTTCAGCCTGGGGCTCGTCACCACGTCGGGGAGCCTCGGGCTGCTCTTCGCTCCGGCGCTGCCCTTGATCCTCTACGGCGTCGTCGTGCAACAGCTCGCCCTCGAGGAGTCGGTGCGTATCGACGACCTCTTCGCCGCCGGGGTGCTCCCCGGCGTGTTGATGATCGCCCTCCTCTCGCTCTACAGCGTGGTGCGCGCCCCGCCCCGTGCGCGAGGTGCGCGGCGCTTCGACCCCGCGGAGGCGCGCGCCGCCGTCCGCCACGCCGCCTGGGAGATCCCGCTCCCGATCGTCGTCCTGGGGGGGATCTACAGCGGCACCTTCGCGCTCTCCGAAGCCGGCGCCGTCACCGCGCTCTACGTGCTCGTGGTGGAGTTCGCGGTGCGCCGCGAGATCGGGCTCGCCAAGCTGCTCGAGGTCGCGCGGGATTCGATGGTGATGGTGGGCGCAATCCTGATCATCCTGGGGGTGTCGCTGGCCTCGACCAACTATCTGATCGACACCGAGTTCCCCGGTCGGCTCTTCGCCGCGATCGAGGGCTTCATCACCAGCGAGCTGCGCTTTCTGATCGCGCTCAACCTGGTGCTGCTGGCGCTCGGCATGATGCTCGACATCTTCTCGGCCCTGGTGATCGTCGTGCCGATCGTCGCGCCGATCGCGGTGAGCTACGGCGTCGACCCGGTGCATCTGGGGATCGTGTTCCTGGCGAACATGCAGCTCGGCTACATCACGCCGCCGCTGGGACTCAACCTCTTCATCGCGAGCCACCGCTTCGACACCCCGGTGCTCACGGTGTACCGGGCGACGATCCCCTTCTTCCTGATCCTGCTGCTCTGTGTGGTCATCATCACCTACTGGCCCGAGCTCAGCCTCTGGGCGCTCGGCCCGAGGACACCCTGAGTCGCAACCGGCCTACACTCGGGCCACTGTGGCGAGGAGGGCCCCATGGACCAGCGCGAGCTCGAACGACAGATCACCACCCTGCACGACATCGAGGCGATCAAGCAGCTCAAGGCCGAGTACTGCGACATCTGCGACAGCGACCACGACCCCGACCGCATCGTCGGGATCTTCGCCGAGGACGGCATCTGGGAGGGGAAGGGCGTCGCCCGCGCCGAGGGCCACGGGGAGATCCGCAAGCTCTTCGAGGGCTTCGCCGAGGCGATCAGCTTCTCCCAACACAACGTCTTCAACCCGCGGATCCGCGTCGACGGCAACACCGCCCACGGCATCTGGTACTTCATGGGCCCCTTCACGTTCCGCGCGGGGGAGAAGCAGGTGTGGCTCGCTGCGCGCTACGAGGACGACTACGTAAAGATCGACGGCACCTGGAAGATCCAGCACCTCCGGGCCTTCGGTCGGTTGGCGGCGCCCTACGCCGAGGGGTGGGCCGCCCGTGCGCGTCCGTTCTCGGAGCTCGGCTGATCGCAGGGCGCGCTCGGTCTACCAGTCGGGCCGTTGCTGACCCCAGCGGTCGAAGTGGGTCACGGTGCCCACCGGTTGGCGGGTGACGGGGCCGAAGCGACCCTCGGGGTAGCCGATCGGGATCGCCGCGACGACGCCGTATTCCTCGGGGATGCCGAGGTAATCCATCAGCTCGGTCTCGAACATCTGGTGGGCGGTCGTGAGGCTCGCACCGAGACCGCGCGCGCGGCAGGCGAGCAGCAGGTTCTGCACTGCCGGATAGACCGACCCATAGGAGGGGGGCGCCTTGCCCACCCGTTTGTCCGGGGGGACGGCGAAGGGCCAGTCGCGTTTGCCGCAAGCGAGGACGATCACCGGGGTCTCGCTCATGTGATCGCCGAGATGGACCGCGGCGCGCAGCAGGCGCGCCCCCTTCGAGTCGTCGGCGGGGTCGGGAACCCGGTCGCCCAGCAATTTGTAGATCCAGTCGCGGTAGCGCTCGCCAAAGAAACGACGGGTCTCGGGATCGCGCAGCACAACGAAGGCCCAGCGCTGGGTGTTCTGCCCGCTCGGCGCCCGGATCGCCGTGTCGAGGAGCTCGCGCACCACCTCGTCGGGCACCGGGTCGGGCTTCAGGCGACGCATCGCCCGCATCGTGTGCATCGCCTCGAAAGCGCTGAGTTCGTCGGCCATGGGGCACCTCTCGCGATGGCGTTCGGGGCGCGTGCGCAGCGTAGCAGCGTCGCGGATGCGGGTGACGACGGACCATCGCGCCCTATGCTCGCCGCCATGACACGCCGCGCCGCGACCGCTCTCGCCCTCCTCGCCCTCGCGTGTCGCAGCAACGGGTCCGGGGGCGCCGCGCCGTCCGCCGCAGACGCGGGGTACGGACCGGATCTCGACCGGTGTCGCGCGGAGCTGGCCGCCCAGGCCACCCGCGAGGCGGCCGATCCCGACGCCGAGCTCACCCTGAACGCCGAGCTGTGCGCCGTGGCGTTGGGGCAAGCGGACGCGATCTGTCGCGAGGCCCTCGCCGAGAAACGTCGCGAGATCGCCCGCGACCGCTCCTTGAGCGGCGCGGACAAAGCGCGTATGCGCGCTGCCCTCGACGCCTACGCCTGCGACTGAGCGTCGGCGGCGCGTCTAGCTCGCCCGGTCGACCTCGTGGACGAAGTCGATCAGCCCGGCAAAGAAGGTCTCCTGGTCGTCGTAGAGCGCCATATGGCTGCCCTCGGGGCAGTGGTGGTAGCGCCCCCTGGGCAGTGTCTCGGCCATCCGTCGCAGATGGTCCGGATCCATCGTGTCGTAGCGGGCCCCGATGACCAGGGTCGGCGCATCGATCCCGCGAAGGTCGGCGAAGCGATCCCAGTGGAGCAGCGCGCCGCGGGCACCGAGCTCGCTGGGCCCTTGCATCGGGACGTAGACCTCGCGGTTCAAGTGGCGAAAGGCCCGCTGCACCGGGTCCGGCCACTCCGCCACGGGCATCCGCAGGATGTGGTGTACGTAGTGGTGTTCCATCAGCAGCTCTTCGTAGCGCGGGTTCTCGTAGTCCTGCGCCGCGTCGAGACGCCGGATCTCGGCGAGGGCCGCGGGGTCCATCGCGGGCATCAGCACCTGCTCGGCGTAGACGTTGTACTCGGGAATGCTCGCCATCATGTTGGAGAGCACCAGGGCCTTCGGCGTGTCGGGGTGCTGCAACGCGTACTCGATCGCGAGGATGGCCCCCCACGAGTGTCCCAGGAGATAGAAGTTGTCGGGGCCGAGGCCCAGGGCGGTCCGCACCTGCTCGACCTCGTCGACGAAGCGCGGCACCGACCACAGCGCGGGATCGTCGGGCTGGTCGCTGTAGTAGGACCCCAGCTGGTCGTAGTAGTAGTACTCGATTCCCGCCGCGGGGAGAAAGCTGTCGAACGCCTCGAAGTACTCGTGGGTCGCCGCGGGGCCGCCGTGGAGGAGCAGCACTTTCTTGGTCGGGTCGTTCCCCACGCGTTTGGTCCAGACGCGGAAGCGACCGCGTTCGGTCTCGATCGGGATCATCGCGACACCGCCCGTCGAGCGATCGCTGCGGCCACGCGTGTCGAGGTAGGGAGTCGGCAATGTCGTCGCCCTCCGGGTCGAGGCGAAGGCTACCTCAGGGCGTCCCGGCGGGACGGTCGCGTGTCGACCGCCACAGACCCCCCGCCGCCAGCAGGACGAGACACGGGAGACCGATCCAGAGCGCCTCGTTGCGCAGGATCGCCAGCCCGCGCGCGCTGAAGAAGGCGGCCGGGGAGAGCGGCGAGGTCTCGATCGGTCGCCACGGTGCAAACACGCGGCGGTCGTCGAAGGGAAGCCAGAGCGCGATCCCCTGCCCGGCGTCGGTGAAGGTGTCGAGGAGGCCGTGCGAAGCGAGGGCCAGGAAGCACAACCCGGCGGCCAGGCCCGCTCGCTCCGGGAGCACGCGACGCCAGAGCGGAAGGCTCGCCGCGCCGACCAGCGCGGCGAAGGCGATGGAGTGGGTCGCGCCGCGGTGCCCCAACGGGTGCGCGTAGGGCAGACCCAGCGAGAAGCCGAGAACGTCGAGGTCGGGAGCGGCGGCGAGCGACGCGAGGGCGACGACGAACCAGGCCGGCCGTGTCGGCAACGCCGACGCAAGGGTGACTCCGACCAGCCCGTGTGTGAACGCGCTCGGCACGAAGACTCAGCCGGCAGGTCGCGCGCGGCGACGCCACGCGTCAACACGATTCGCTATATCCACGCGGCCACGATGGCATCGAGCAGGAGGCACCCGTGCAGCATCCCCGATCTCCCGAGCGACGTCGAAGCGAGCGCGGCCACACCCTTCGTGTGGCGATCGGGCTCGCCCTGGTACTCCCTCTGCTGGCCAGCGCCGCGGACGCCCAGACCCTCGAGCGCATCCGCAAGGCGGGACAGATCCACCTGGGGCACCGCAGCGACGCCCGTCCCTTCTCGTACTGGAACGACGCACAAGAGCCGACCGGGTACTCGGTGGATCTGTGTCGCGCGGTCGCCGACGCGGTCAAGGCCGAGCTCGGGATGCCGGATCTCAAGGTCGAGATGGTGACGGTGGGCAACCACGAGCGCTTCCTCGCCTTGAAACAACAGCGTATCGACATCCTCTGTGGTGCGGCGACGGTGACCTTGAGCCGACGCAAAGACGTCTCGTTCTCGATTCCGGTCTTCCTCGGCGGCATCGCCGCCCTGTTGCGGGCCGATGCACCGGCGAGGCTGCGCGCGACCCTCGCCGGGGTCGAGCCCCAGTACCGCACCCGCGTCTCGATCGGTGCCGGAATCGACAACCGCCGCGTGTCGGTGCGTCTCGGTACCACCGCCGAGACCTGGGTGGCCGAGCAGGCAAAGGCCTTCGGGACCCAGACCGAGATCGTCGCGGCCGGGCTGCACAGCGAAGCGATCGCCGCCGTGAGCGCCCGGGAGACCGACGTCCTCTTCGGCGACCGACCGATCCTGCTGGACGAGGCCCAGCGCAGCCCGAACGCCGCGGACCTCGTCGTCCTCGAGCGCTACTTCACCTACGAACCCATCGCGCTGGGCCTCGAACGCGGCGACGAGGATTTCCGGCTCCTGGTGGACCGCACGCTGAGCGCGCTCTACCGCAGCGGCGAGATCGCCACGATCTACAAACGACACTTTGGCGAGCCCGGAGAGATCGCGCTGGGGCTCTTCTCCCGGGCGGCGCAGCCCGAGTAGCGGTCCGCTCTAGTCCAGGGGGGAACCTCGGCGGTGGCGCCGGTAGAGCGCCCGCACCCACGCCACGCTGGGCCGGCTCGCGAAGGGCTCGATCATCGCCCGACCCCGCTCCCCGAGGTCGGGCCAGGCCACGGGGTGCTCGCGCGGTAGCGCGAAGAACGAGAGCATCGACGCCGCGACGAGGTCGGCGCGGGTGAAGACGTCGCCGACGAGGAAGCGTCTCGCGTCGACGTGCCGATCCAGGCGGTCGAGGGCGTGGTGCAGGGCCTGCCGCGAACGCTCCGCGCCCGCCGGCCGGATGTCGTAGGCCTCGACCATCTTGCGCCGCAGGGCCGGGTACACGACGCGGAAGGCGGGCCGCCAGAACGCCGGCTGGCCGTGGCAGAAGAAGTGCGCCACCAGGTCCGGCCGATCGAGCAGGTAGAAATAGCAGAAACGTCGGATGTGGATGCCCACCTCCTGCTCCAGCCGGCGTTCCCACTCCGCGCAGGCGGCGCGACCGGCGTCGTCGGGAGGAACGAGGGGCGCCTCGGGCACCCGCCGCTCGAGATAGTCGAGGATCTCCCCGGAGCCCTGGATCGTGAGCGACCCGTCGACGAACACCGGGACACTCGTGGCGTCGAGGCCGTGCAGACGCCACAAGTGGATTCCCGGGAAGAGTGCCTGTCGTCGGTAGCGCACCCCTTTCCACTCGAGCGCCCAGCGCGCCTTCTCGCAGAAATGCGAATGCGGAAACTCGAGCAGACGCGGAACCGTGGGGACCGTGGTCGACACCTCCGATGTCGCGCGCGAGCGCGCCGCTCCACCGCGCTACTCCCGACCGGGCTCCCGTTTGGGCAGCGACGCCAGCAGCAGGAGCATCCCGAGAAGACCGGCGACGAGGGAGGCCAGCAGGATCCCCACCTTCGCGGCTTCGAGCACGGTCCCGTCGAGCGCCAGCCCGGCGATGAAGAGCGACATCGTGAACCCGATCCCGGCCAGAAAGCCGCCGGCGGTGATCGTCAACCACCCGATGTCCTCGGGAAGCTGCGCGAGGCCGAGCTTCACCGCCACGAAGCAGAAGAGGAGCACACCGGCGGGCTTGCCGAACACCAGACCGGCACCGACGGCAAAGGCGACCGGTTCGGTCAGGACCCCCGCTTCGACGGTGACCCCGGCGTTGGCGAGCGCGAAGATCGGCATGATCACGAAGGCCGACCACGGATGGATGGCGTGCTCGAGGCGCTCGAGGGGAGACGTGCCCTCGCGGGCCGCGATCGCAACGCTGCCGAGCACCTTGCGGCGCGTCGAACCCGTGGGCTCTTCGCCCTCCCAGAGCTCGGCGGCGCGGTCGAAGATCGTCCCGAGGCGCTCGCTGCTCACCCAGGGACGCACCGGTGTCATGAGCCCCAGCACGACGCCGGCGATTGTCGCGTGAACCCCGGACTCGTGGAACTCCAGCCAGATCAGGGTGCCCAGTAGCAGATAGATGGGTACGGCCCGCACGCCCACCCGCTGTAGCCCGAGCACCACCAGGAGGCTCGCGCCCCCGAGCGCGAGGGCGAACAGGTTGATGCCGTCGGTGTACCCGATCGCGATCACGAGGATGGCGCCGATGTCGTCCACGATCGCGAGGGAGAGCAGGAGCACCCGCAGCGAGAGGGGGGCGCGCGACCCGAGCAGCGCCACACAACCCACGACGAAGGCGATGTCGGTCGCCATCGGGATGCCCCAGCCTCGAGCGGCTTCCGGGCTCCCCGCGAGCGAGAGATAGACCAGCGCGGGCACCACCATCCCGCCCAATGCGGCGGCCAGGGGCAAGGCGGCGCGCCGCACGTCGCGGAGCTCTCCGAGAACGAGCTCGCGCTTGACCTCGAGCCCGACGACGAAGAAGAAAATCGCCATGAGCCCGTCGCTCACCCAGTGCTTCAGGGTGTGATCGAGCTGGAAGGGGCCCACGCCGAAGGAGACCTTCATCTTCCAGAACGCGGCGTAGTGCTCGGCCCACGGCGAGTTCGCCAGCGTGAAGGCGGTCGCCGCCGCGAGGAGCAGGACGACGCCGCTGGCGGCTTCGACGTGGAGAAAGCGGCTGATCGGGGCGACGACGCGGTCGATCGGCTTGTCGGGAAGCGACTGGTCCGGCATGGGCGAAGAAGATCTTGCAGCCCCGCGCACCGCGCAAGGAACCCGGGGGCGAAACGCGCCTGCGCTAGCGTGTTTCGATGGCTTCTCTCTCCGCCGAAGCGGTGCAGGCCTTCCACCGCGACGGATTCCTGTCGCCGATCCCCGTGTTCTCTCCGGACGAGGCGCGGGCCCTACGCGCCGCGCTCGAACAGGCCGAGAACGAGGCGGGGCCGCGCGCCGACGCACTCCGCATCGACCTCCACCTCCTGACCCGGTGGGCCTGGGACGCCGTCTGCGACCCGCGTATCGTCGGCCCCGTGACCGCGGTCCTCGGTCCCGACGTCCTGCTCTGGTCGCTCCAGTGGTTCATCAAGGAGCCCGGCGACGGCAAGATCGTGAGCTTCCACCAGGACGCCACGTATTGGGGGCTCGAGCCCCACGACGTGGTGACGGCTTGGGTCGCCCTGTCGGACAGCGGACCCGAAACGGGTCCGATGCGCTTCGTCCCGGGGAGCCATCGCGGCCCGTTGTTCGATCACCGCGAGACCTACGCCGCCGACAACCTGCTCTCCCGCGGCCAGACCATCGACGCGGGCTTCGACGAGGGGCGCGCGGTCCTCGCTCCGCTCCGCGCCGGCGAGATGTCGCTCCACCACGTGCGGCTGATCCACGGCTCGCAGCCCAACACCACCGCGGATCGCCGCATCGGTATGGTGATCCGCTACGCGGCGACGCGGGTGCGCCAGACCCGGGTCGAGGATACGGCGGTGCTCGTGGCGGGACAGGACGGCTATGGACACTTCGAGCTGCTCCCGCCCCCCGCGGTCGACATGGGCGACGCGGAGCGCGAGCGACACGGCTACGCCGTCGCCCAGCTCTACAAGGCGCTGATGCCCGAAGGACGCGTGCCACCCCCCGCGCGCTGAGCGCGGGGGGCGCAGGATCGGACGCGCCGGACGCCGGGGCTAAGAACGGACGCGCCGGAGTGTGTTCTCGTCGGTGTGGTGGAAGAGCTCGTCCTGGCCGCGGATCCGGAGGACCGTGTCCTCCCAGTAGTGGATCGTGTCCGCCCCGCGGAACGAGAAGCGCAGGTCGTAGCGCACGGTCTTGAACTCGCGGTCGAGAAAGCGGTTCGAGCAGATCCCGTAGGTCTCGGAGCCCACTTCGGCCGCGAGCTCGAAGCTGGTGGCGTCCGCCGCCACCGTCCCGCCGGCGATCACCGTCACCCCCCGCGGCACCATGAAGCAGCGCAACACCTGTCCGTCGGCGGCGTCCCAGAGCCAGTAGCCCAGCTCTTCGTGGAAGGGCTCGTCGGCTCCGATTCGCCACGCGGTGGTCGCGTAGCGGAGCCCGTAGAGCTTCTGGTCGTGGTTCTCCACGAGCCCCGTCGGCGCGAAGGTCATCCGTTCGCGGTAGACGTTGTGCTCGATGTTCGTGGGGTCGTCGTCGGGGGCCTGGTCGGCACCCTTGTCTCCCTCCCAGATCCCGACCAGTCCCGCCAGGGGTCCCAGCTCGTCGCGGCTCTCGCTCACGTCGTCTCCTCCCGTCCTCGGCGCACAGGGTTGCAGAGCGGCTCGTCGCGCGGAAGTACACAGCCGGTCGCAGAGCGGCTCCTCCCGCGCGAGTGCGCTGGGGGTCGGCCAGCGATTCCGCGCGGCGAAGCGCGGAGCGCTACCAGGGACGATCGGGAAGCTCGGCGGCCTCGCGAAAGACCTGCACCCGATCGGCGGGGAGACCCGCGAACGCGGCGTCGCGTCGCGCGGCGTCCATCGGTGCCGTGGGGAGCTCCCGGATCAGGATGCGCGCGATGCGCTGGGGGTGGTAGCGCGCCACCGCGGCGTAGAGCTCGGGGTCGCGCTCTCCCGAGTCGCCCACGAGCACGAAGCGATCCTCGGGATGCGCCGCGAGGAGCGCTTCGAGGACCGGGATCTTGTGCGCCTCGGGCTCCTGAAAGAGCGCCCACAGACGCTGGTCCTTCACGCGGAAGGCTTTGAGATGGAGGGGGCCCGGCGGGTACCCCGCCTCGTCGAGGAACCCGACGAGCGGGGTGTAGAGCTGCCAGGGCGACGAGGAGAGGTACTCGAAGGAGGCGCCCCGGTCGGCCCAGCCGGCGTAGCGCTCCGCCAACCCGGCCACCGCCTCGAACTCGCGCAAGAAGGTGTTGCGCAGCAGCTCTTTGTGGTTGGTGACGTCGCTCCGCTTCACCGTGTCGTCGATGTCGGAGACGACCGTGACCCCGACCGCGCCCGCGGGCGCCGGGGGGAGCACCTCTCCGGCGAAGCGACGGCCGTCGGGTGCGACCACGAAGGGCGCC
>JANQRO010000543.1 GCA_028284525.1 Myxococcota bacterium
GACGTCCTGCGCGCGGGCGGCGTCGAGGTGGTCGGGGTGCGGATCACCTCGCACCGGGGCGCCGCGCTCCTCGAGGCCATGCGCGCCGACCGGGACGGGCGTCGGGCTGCGTTGCGTCGCGAGGTGGCCGAGGTCGCGGCGCGGATGACCGCCGAAGCCCGTCGCGAGGCGGCGCAGATCGAGAGCCACGCGGCCCGCGACGCCGAGATCACCCGCGGCCAGGCCGAGGCCGAAGCGGCGCGGATCTACGCCGACGCGCACAGCGAAGCCCCCGAGTTCTTCGCCTTCTCCCGGCGTCTCGAGACCTACCGCAACACCCTGGGGCCGAACACGACCCTGGTGCTCTCCCCGGAGCACGAGTTCTTCCGCCTGCTCTCGCCCGAGGCGATCACCGAGCCCTGAGCATCGCGGGGCTCAGCGCGGGACCCGGCGCAGTTGGTCGACGGCGACGAGGCCGAGGAGCAACAGGGTCCCCCAGGCACCGGTGGTCGGCGCCCACACCCCTTGGCGGGAGAACATCCCGGCGTAGTGTCGCGCCAGCAGGAAGAGCAGCACGACGATCACCCCGGGCAGGGCCGAGCGCGCCAGGCTCCGGTTGCCCTCGACGCGCAGACCCAGCGCCGTCGCCAGGAGCACGAAGGGAAAGGTGGCGAGGGGATTGGTGAGACGTTCGTGGATCGCGCTTCGCGCCACCAGCGCCTGCGCCGACCCGGCGGGTGTGCTCCGGGCGTACTCGCGCAGGTCGGGGAGGGAGAGGAGATCGGGGTTGGCCTCGAGAAGGGTGTCGCGGTTGCCGAGCTCGAGCTCCACCACCGCGTGGAGCTGCCGCTCGGCGGGCTCGCCGGGCCGATCGGGGTCGAGGTGCAGGATCTCCGCGTCGTTCATCCGCCAACGCTCGTCACCGAGGAACTCGGCGCGGGCCGCGCGGACCCGGCGCAGGAGACGGCCATCCCCGTCGCGCTCGAAGATCGTGACGCCGATCAGCAGACTCGCACTCTCGTCCGCCGACTCGACGCGAAACACCAGGGGGCCGTCGGAGTACCAGAAGGCCCCCTGGCGAAAGCTCAACGCGCTGTGGTCGCCGCGTTCAACCCGCTGCAGCGCGGCGCGGGAGGGCACCGAGAGCAATTCGTTGGCGGCCAGCGACACCACCCCGAGGGCCAGCCCGACGGCGAACACGGGGCGCGCGAGGCCGAGCGGGGAGATCCCACCCGCCTTGGCCGCTACGATTTCCGACCGGCGCGCGGCGCCGCCGAAGCGGGCGAAGGCGGCCGCGAACGCGCCGAGGGGCACCAGATAGGGTAGATAGTAGGCCGAGATCCGAAGCGCTGTGAGCGAGAAGAGGTCCGACCACGCGCCGCCTTCATCGACGGCGACGTGGAGGTCGGTGAGCGACTCGACGGTGAGGATCGCGAGGGTCAGGACGACGAGGGCGGCGGCGAACGTGCTGAGGAAGCGGGCGACGAAGTGACGCGAGAGCACCCCCACGCGGCGGAGTCTACCTAGTGGAGGTGGTGCGCGGTAGCGCGGCACTCCCTGTACCGCCCGACCGCAGCGTGGTCACGATCGGCAACTTCGACGGCTTGCACCGCGGCCACCAAGCGATTCTCGAGACGGTCCTCGAGCGCGCTCGAGCCCACGACGGGACCGCGGTGGTCTTCACCTTCGAGCCACACCCGCGCAAAGTGATCCACGGCGAAGCCGCGCCGGCCCTGCTCACGACCCTCGACCAGAAGGTCGAACTCCTGGAGGCCGCGGGCATCGACCTCCTCGTCGTGCAGGCGTTCTCCCCAGAGTTCGCCAAGACCAGCCCCGAGGAGTTCATCCGCGAGCACATCCACCGCGGCCTCGCCCCGCGCGAGGTGTACGTCGGGTACGACTTTCACTACGGGCGGGACCGCGAGGGATCGATGCGGCTCCTCACCCAGCTCGGGCCCGATCTCGGCTTTTCGGTGACGGTGATTCCCGAGGTGCGGGTGGAGGGCCAGGACGTGAGCTCGACCCGGATCCGCGAGCTCCTGGCGAGCGGCGACGTGGCCCACGCCAAGGAGATGCTCGGGCGGTCCTATGCGATGCGCGGCCGGGTGGTCGAGGGCGACCGACGCGGCCGCACCCTCGACTTTCCGACCCTCAATCTCGACTCCGACAACGAGCTCCTGCCCGCCCACGGTGTCTATGTGACCTGGGTGGAGCTCCTGGACGGCGAGAAAGGAGGCCCCGCGGGGAAAGGCCAGGTCATCCCGGCGGTGACCAACGTCGGTCGGCGTCCCACCTTTAAGGACAGCGACCCCTCCCTCGCCGAGTCCCATCTGCTCGATTTCTCAGGCGATCTCTACGGTCGCCGATACGAGTTGCGCTTCGAGGCGCGGCTGCGGGGCGAGCGCCGCTTCCCCGGTCCCGACGCGCTGCGCGAGCAGATCCAGCGCGATGTCGACGAGACCCGTCGGGTGCTGGGGATTCCCCCCGCCGCCCGCGTGTCCCGACCTTAAAGATCCGCCCCCCGCCAGCCGATAACCCTGCGAGATTTCGGGTGATTCGTGGGTCCCCCGCGCGCGCGGCGCGTTCGCCGTGCCGACCCTCGCCCGAACCAAGAGGGGAATCGGGTGAACGAGCGAATCGGTGAGCTCCTCGTCCAGAAGAATCTGATCAGTCCCGATCAGTTGAAGAAAGCCCAGGACGAAGCCCGACAAAAGGGCGAACGCATCGGGCACCAGATCACCAAGCTCGGGTACCTCGAGGAGTCGGAGCTCACCGACTTCGTCGCGTCGCAATACGGTGTCCCCTCGATCGACCTCGGCGATTTCGAGATCGACGCAGAAGTCATCCGGTTGATCCCCGAAGAGGTCGCGCTCAAGCACACCGTCATCCCGGTCAACCGCGCCGGCTCGACCCTCGTCCTCGCGACCTCCGACCCCTCGAACATCTTCGCGATCGACGACATCAAGTTCCTCACCGGGTACAACATCGAAGTCGTGGTGGCCTCGGAAGAGGGCATCAAGGACGCGATCGACCGCTACTACGACCAGTCGTCGAGCTTTGCCGATGTGATGGGCGACATGGTCGACGTCGAGGATCTGGAGCTCGTCCAGGACGACGAAGACGTCGACGTCGGAGAGCTGGCCAAAGAGTCCGAAGACGCCCCGGTCATCAAGCTCGTCAACCTGATCCTCACCGACGCCGTGAAGCGCGAGGCGTCGGACATCCACGTCGAGCCCTACGAGAAGAGCTTTCGCGTCCGCTACCGCATCGACGGCGCGCTCTACGAGATCATGACGCCACCGCTCAAGCTGCGGAACGCCATCACCTCGCGTATCAAGATCATGTCGGAGCTCGACATCGCCGAGCGGCGGCTCCCCCAGGACGGACGCATCAAGCTCAAGATGGGACGCGGCCGCGAGATGGACTTCCGCGTCTCGACCCTGCCGACGCTCTTTGGCGAGAAGGTCGTGCTGCGTCTCCTCGACAAGTCGAACCTGCAGCTCGACATGACCAAGCTGGGCTTCGAGGAAGAACAGCTGGCGGTGTTCAAGGACAGCATCCACCAGCCCTTCGGGATGGTGCTCGTGACCGGACCCACCGGGTCGGGAAAGACCACCAGTCTCTACTCGGCGCTCTCCGAGCTCAACCAGATCTCCGAGAACATCTCCACCGCCGAGGACCCCGTCGAGTTCAACCTCGCCGGGATCAACCAGGTGCAGATGCACGAGGACATCGGGTTGAACTTCGCGGCGGCGCTTCGTTCTTTTCTGCGTCAGGACCCCGACATCATCATGGTCGGTGAGATCCGCGACTTCGAAACCGCCGAGATCGCGATCAAGGCGGCGCTCACCGGTCACCTCGTGCTCTCCACCCTCCATACCAACGACGCCCCGAGTACCGTCAACCGGTTGCTCAACATGGGGATCGAGCCCTTCCTGGTGGCCTCCTCGGTGAACGCGATCGTCGCCCAGCGTCTGGCACGCAAGGTCTGCAACGACTGCAAAGAGCCCGACTCCGAGGTCTCGATCGAGGCCGCCAAGGAGGCCGGGCTCGGGGACGACGAGACCGGGGTCACCTTCTACAAGGGTCGCGGTTGTCGCTCGTGCTCCGACACCGGTTTCAAGGGGCGCGTCGCGGTCTACGAGGTGATGGCGCTCACCGAAGAGCTCAAGGAGTTCGTGTTGAACGGCGCCTCCGCGATGGAGCTCAAACGCGAGGCGATCCGAGGCGGGATGCTCACCCTGCGACGCAGCGCACTCAACAAGTTCGTCGAAGGCACCACCACGTTGGGTGAGGTGCTTCGCGTGTCGACGTCGGATCACTAGGAAAGCCCCAGCAATGGCCAATCTTCACCAGCTGCTCAAAGCCATGATCGAGAAGGGCGCGAGTGACCTCCACGTCACCACGAACAGCCCGCCCCAGCTCCGGGTCGACGGACGTCTCCAGGCGCTCAAGATGCCGCCGCTCAACCCGCCCGAGACCAAACAGCTCTGCTATTCGGTGCTGACCGACGCCCAAAAGCACCGCTTCGAGGAGCAGAGCGAGCTCGACCTCTCCTTCGGGGTGAAGGGTCTCTCGCGCTTCCGCGCTAACATCTTTGTCCAACGCGGAGCCGTGGCCGGCGCCTTCCGCGCGATCCCCTACAAAGTGATGAGCCTCGAGGAACTCGGCCTCCCCAAGGCCATCTCCGAGATCGCCAAGAAGCCCCGGGGCCTCGTGTTGGTGACCGGCCCCACCGGCTCGGGGAAGTCGACCACCCTCGCGAGCATCATCGACAAGGTCAACACCGACCGCTACGAGCACATCGTCACGGTCGAGGACCCGATCGAATACCTCCACCCCCATAAGAACTGTCTGGTCAACCAGCGCGAAGTCGGCGCGGACACCAAGTCCTTCAAGGACGCCCTCAAGTACATCCTGCGTCAGGACCCCGACGTGGTGTTGATCGGGGAGATGCGCGACCTCGAGACGATCGAGGCAGCGCTCACCGTGGCGGAGACCGGTCACCTCGCGTTCGCGACGCTCCACACCAACTCGTGTGTCCAGACCATCAACCGCATCGTCGACGTCTTCCCGCCCTACCAGCAGGGCCAGATCCGCGCCCAGCTCTCCTTCGTGCTCGAGGGGGTGTTGTGCCAGTCGCTGATCCCGAAGGCCAACGGGCCGGGGCGGGCGCTCTCGATCGAGCTGATGGTGCCCAACGCCGCGATCCGCAACCTGATCCGCGAAGACAAGATCCACCAGATCTATTCGCAGATGCAGATCGGCCAGGACAAGTTCGGGATGCAGACGATGAACCAGTCGCTCGCGGCGCTCTTTCAGCGCCGTCTGATCACCATGGACGACGCGATCGCGCGCAGCTCCGACCCCGACGAGCTCAAGCAGCTCATCTCGGGTGGTGGGGCGGCCGTCGTCAACCGCCGCGTGGCGGGCGCGGCCTAGCGGGGCCCGGAGGGATCTATGCCTGTCTTTGCATGGGAAGGCCGCACGAACCAGGGCCAGGTCAAGAAGGGCACCATCGAGGCGCCCAACGAAGCCGCGGTGATGATGCAGCTGCGTGGTCAGATGATCGCGCCGATGAGCGTCAAAGAGAAGTTCGGGTCCAAGGAGATCAACCTACCCGGGGGCAATCCCAGCACCCGGGACCTCGTGGTCTTCACCCGACAGTTCGCCACGATGATCGACGCCGGTCTCCCGCTGGTGCAGTGCCTCGAGATCCAGGCCGAGCAGCAGGAGAACAAGAAGTTCCGCGAGATCCTGGCGAAGGTGAAGAACGAGGTCGAGCAGGGAAAGACCTTCGCCGACGCCCTCGAGGGTCACCCCGCGCTCTTCGACGAGCTCTACACCAACCTGGTGCGCGCCGGCGAGATCGGCGGTGTGCTCGACACCATCCTCAACCGTCTCGCCGTCTATCTCGAGAAGGCCGATAGCCTGCGCCGCAAGGTCAAGGGCGCCATGGTCTACCCGACCAGCGTCATGACCGTGGCGATCGGTGTGGTGGTCCTGCTCCTGGTCAAGGTCATCCCGGTCTTCGAGAAGATGTTCCTCGATTTCGGTGGGACGCTGCCAGCGCCCACCCAGGTGGTGATCGGGATCAGCCACTGGCTCCAGGCCTACGTGATCTACATCATCGCCGGAACCGCGGCGCTCTTCTTTGCCTACGGTCAGGCGCGCAAACGCTCGCCGGGCTTTCGCTACAAGACGGACGCGATGTATCTGAAGACACCGGTCTTCGGCCCGCTCCTCAAGAAGGTCGCCGTCGCGCGTTTCAGCCGGACCTTCTCGACGATGCTCTCGAGTGGTGTGCCGATCCTCGACGCCCTGGACATCTGCGCCAAGACCTCGGGCAACCGGGTGATCGAAGAGAGTCTGATGCACGCCAAGACGGGCATCTCCGCCGGGAAGACGGTGGCCGAGCCGCTCAAGGGGAGCAAGGTGTTCCCCGGGATGGTGGTGCAGATGATCGCGGTGGGGGAGCAGACCGGCGCGATGGACGCGATGCTCTCCAAGCTCGCGGATTTCTACGACGACGAGGTCGACGCCGGCGTGGCCGCGCTCACCTCGCTCCTCGAGCCCTTGCTGATGGTGTTTCTCGGCGGGACGATCGGGACGATCCTGATCGCGATGTACCTGCCGATCTTCAAGATCGCCGAGACGATCCAATAAACGGCACGCCGTGAGCCGGCTCGGCGAGGAGGAGCGCGGCGCCGAAGCGGGCACCCAGCGTCTCGGCCGACTGATCGCCGCCCGGCTGGCGGTGACCGTCGCGGTCCTCCTGGCGGCGCTCGCGATGAGCGCCGCCGAGCTCTTTCCCGAAGAAGAGCAGGGACTCTTCGCGACGATCGTCGCCGGCTTCGTGCTGACGATCGCGAGCGCCGCGGCGATCCGCGGACGCTTTGCGGCCGGTTGGGGCTGGGTGCAGATCGCCCTCGACATGGCGATCGTCACGAGTCTCGTCCGCTTCTCGGGCGGCGGCGAGTCGATCTTCGTCTTCCTCTACGTGCCGGTCGCCGTCTACGCGGCGCTGATCTACGGGCGCATCCCGGGCTACGCCGCGGCCGTGGGCGCGGCGCTTCTCTACGGGGGGCTGCTCGTATCGGGGGCCGGTCACCCCGGAACCCCGCCCCCCGAGGCGCTGCGCGTCGCGATGTGGGGTGGCCAGTCGAGCGGCCTGCTCTTGGTCGTGATGCTCGCGAACGCGCTCATGGGCGAGCGCGACCGCACCCGCCGGGCGCTCCGCGAACGCACCCGCGACCTGCGGAGTCTGCAGCGGCTCCACGCCCGCACCGTCGAGTCGCTGAACAGCGGGCTCGCCACCCTCGACCGCGACGGACGGGTCACGTCGATGAACCCCGAGGCCGAGCGCATCACCGGGGTCGCCGCCCACTCCGCCGCGGGTGTCCCCTTCGACGAGGTGTTGCCGGGCGCGCTCGCCGCCCTCGAGGCGATCGGCTGGGAAGGGGCGGGGGAACGCAGCCAGCTCGAGTTCCGCGACCCGGCGGGCGCCACCCACTTCATCGGGCTCTCGTCGTCGACCCTCCGTTCGGCGGACGGCGCCGACGACGGCCGTGTCGTGATCTTCCAGGACGTGACCCGGATCGTCGAGATGGAGCAGGCGCTGCGCCGTGGCGAGCGGATGGCGGCGATCGGCGAGCTCTCGGCCCGTCTCGCGCACGAGATCCGCAACCCCCTGGCGGCGATCTCGGGCTCGATCGAGATGCTCGAGCAGGTCGAGGGCGACGCCAGCGACGCCGCGCGGCTGCGGGGCATCGTGGCCCGGGAGACCGAGCGCCTGGACCTGCTGATCACCGACTTTCTGCGCTACGCGCGCCCCGCTCCCCCGGACCGGGTGCGGGTCGAGCTGGCCCCGGTGGTGGAGGAGATCGGGGCGATGCTCGAGGCCGCCCGTAGCGGCGGCGGGACGGAGTTCCGAGTCGAGCGCCACGTGCCGGCCGGCCTCGCGCTGTGGGCGGACGAGGGCCAGCTCCGGCAGGTGCTCTGGAACCTGTGGCGCAACGCCGAGGAGGCGATGCCCGCGGGCGGGGAGATCTCGATCGAGGCCCGGGCCCTGCCACCTCAAGCGGCCGCCCGCGGGGGCCGAAGGGGGAACGAGCCGGAAGGGAGCGTCGAGATCGTGATCGCGGATCGCGGAGTCGGGATTCCCGAAGACCACCTCGAGCGGGTCTTCGAGCCCTTCTTCACCACGAAGAAGGAGGGGACCGGGCTCGGCCTCGCGACGGTCCACCGCATCGTGGAATCGAACGACGGGGAGATCGCGGTGGAGAGCCGGCCCGGTGAGGGAACGCGCTTTCGTCTGCGTTTTGCCGCCGCCCGCGCGACCGGAGAGCGCCCGTGAACGAACGCCCCCGCATTCTCGTCGCCGACGACGAGCACAGCATGCAGGAGTTCCTCGACATCCTGCTGCGCAAACAAGGCTACGAGGTCCAGACCGTCCGCGACGTCGCCTCGGCCACGATGGCGCTCGACTCCGACGACTACGACCTCTTGATCACGGACATGCAGATGCCCGACGGGACGGGGGTCGACCTGCTGCGCCACGCGCGCCAGGCGGCGCCGGACCTCGTGGTCATCGTGATCACCGCCTTCGCGACCACCGAGACCGCGATCGAGGCGATGAAGGAAGGCGCCTACGACTACATCACCAAACCCTTCAAGGTCGACGAGATCCTGTTGGTGGTGCAGAAGGCCCTCGAGAAAAAGCTGCTCGCCACCGAGAACCGGCGGCTCCGGCACGCGCTGCGCTCCGAGCGTCAGCAGCGCTCCCTCGTCGGGAACAGCCCGGCGATGGAGCAGCTCTACGAGATGGTGTCCCGGGTGGCCGCGACCAAGACCAACGTGCTGATCTACGGCGAAAGCGGCACCGGGAAGGAGCTCGTGGCCCGCGCCATCCACGACGAGAGCGAGCGCTGCGAGCGGCCCTTCGTCGCCCTCAACTGCGCCGCGATTCCCGAGACGCTCCTCGAGTCGGAGCTCTTTGGCCACATGAAGGGGTCCTTCACCGGCGCGGTGGCCAACAAGGACGGTCTCTTCGAGAGCGCCGAGGGCGGGAGCCTCTTCCTCGACGAGGTCGGCGAGATCAGCGCCTCGCTCCAGGTGAAGCTCCTGCGGGTGATCCAGGAAAAGGTGATCCGCCGGGTCGGCGGCACCAAGGACACCGAGGTCGACGTGCGCCTGATCGCGGCGACCAACCGCCGTCTCGAGGACGAGGTGAGCGCGGGGCGCTTTCGCGAGGATCTCTACTACCGGCTGAACGTCATCCAACTCGAGCTCCCCGCGCTCCGCGAGCGGATGGAAGACCTCCCCCTCCTGGTCCACCACTTCGTCGAGAAGTACGCCCGCGAGCTCGGCAAGGAAGTCCGTGGGGTCCAGCCCGAAACCATGGATCTCTTGGCGCACTACTCCTTTCCGGGCAATGTCCGAGAACTCGAGAACATCATCGAGCGCGCCGTTGCCCTGGCCCGCGACGAGTGGGTGGGGATCGATGCGCTGCCGACCGCCGTCACGGCGGACGTTCCAGCCGCGACGCCGGCGATTCCCGCCGAGGGCGTACAGCTCGAGCAGCTGATCGCCGACTACGAGCGCGGTCTGCTCCGCGAAGCCCTGTCTCGGGCCGGCGGTGTGAAGAAGAAGGCCGCCCAGCTGCTCGGGATCTCCTTCCGCTCCTTCCGCTACCGACTCGAGAAGCTGGGCCTGGACGGCCCGCCGGCGGCCGAGTAGGGCGCGGAGCGCCGAGCGCCCCGTGCGAACCCTGGGCCTGCAGGCCGAACTCGCCCTGAGCCTGGGCCTCGTGATGTTCGCCGCGACCCTCACCCTGGGCGCCGTGCTCTACCAATGGAACGAGCAGCGTCTGCGAGACGTCCTGGGTGGAGCCCTCCAGGTGGAGGCCCGGGCGCGGCCCGGGAGCGCGGGCCGCGTGGTGCCCGGGACCGTGTGGTGGCGGGTGTTCCGGGACGGCGGCGCGCGTCGCGTGGCCGGTCCGCCGGTCGCAGCGGGAGGCGCGGGCCCCGACGCCGAGAGCGCGGAGCTGGCGCGTCGCGCGCGCGACCTCGATCGGCCCTTGCTCCTGCCGGGCTCCCCGTGGTCCGAGATCCGTTTCGCGACCCCCCTCGGTACCGGCGGCGACGTGGCCGTCGCCCGGCTTCCGCGAGACGCGTCGGCGCGCATGCGTGCCACGCCCCTCGTGCTCACCGCGCTCTTTCTGGTCTTCGACGTCGTCGTGTTCACTGCCTTCGGCGCGGTGCAGGCGCGACGTCGGGTCGTCGTCCCGATGCAGCGACTTGCGGCGGCGAGTCGCGAGCTCGGAAGCGGCACCTTTGGCGGGCGGCTGGTCGAGGAAGGTCCCCGCGAGGTGGCCCTGGTGGCCCACACCTTCAACGAGATGAGCGAAGCCCTCGAGGCCCGCACCGAAGACCTCGAGAAGGCCGTGCGCGACCTGCGCGAGTCGAATCGCGCGTTGCGCGAGGCGCGCAGCGGGCTCGACCGGGCCGAACGCATGGCGGCCGTGGGTCGTCTGGCCTCCGGGGTGGCGCACGAGGTGGGCAACCCGATGGGTGCGCTCCTCGCCTACCTGGCCCTGGTCAGGCGCGACGCCGGTCTCTCCGACGACGCCCGGCAGCACCTCGGGCGCGCTTCGGAACAGGGCGAGCGGATCCGGCGCATCTTGAAACAGCTTCTCGATTTCTCGAAGCCGCCACGCCCCGAGCGCGTGCCCCTGGATCTCCCCGCCCTCGCCCGGGAGAGCGTGGAGCTGGCGCGTACCCAGACACGTCTTCGCGGGGTCGCGTTCTCGGTGGACGTCGAGGAGGCCGCACCCACGGCGCGTGGGGACCCGGGCATGGTGGCCCAGATCCTGCTCAACCTGGTGCTCAACGCCGGTGACGCCGTGGATCCCGAGACGGGCCGGATCGAGGTGGTGGTGCGCGGTACGGTGGCGAAGGTCCGCGACGGCGACGACCGCGCGGCCGCCGCGGCGATGCGGGCCGCCGGGGGGTCGCGCGAGGGGCTCGATGCGGTCGAGTGCGTCGTCGCGGACAACGGCCCCGGCGTGCGCCCCGAAGACCGCGAACGGATCTTCGACCCCTTCTTCACGACCAAGCCACCCGGGGAGGGCACCGGGCTCGGGCTCGCCAACTCGCGGCGTCTGGCGGAAGAGCTCGGGGGTCACCTCGAGCTCGCGGACGCCGAGGAGGGCGTGTGCTCGTTTCGTCTGGTGCTCCCCGTCGCGCGCGAGGAGCGCGCACCCCGCGGCGAAGGCGTGCGCAGCCCGGCCTAGACGTCGCGGAGCTCGTACTCCTTGAGCTTGTAGAGCAGGGCGCGGTGGCTGATCTCGAGGAGCTTCGCGGCGTGGGTGCGGTTGCCGTCGGTGGCCTGGAGGGCGCGCCGGATGACCTCGATCTCGGCGCGACGTCGCGCCGCTTTGATCGAGAGGTCGCCGCGCTCCCCCGCGTCTCCGGGAGCCGGCGTGGTGCCGGTCACGACGGATTCCGGGAGCTCTCCGAGGCCGAGACGCGCGTCGCGGCAGAGGATCACGGCGCGTTCGATCACGTTCTCGAGCTCTCGCACGTTGCCGGGCCAGGCGTAGGCGACGAGACGCTCGAGGGCGTCGTCTGCGATCCCGGCCACCGGTTTGCCGAGGCCGATGCGAAACTTTTCGAGGAAATGGTCGACCAGCAACGGGATGTCCTCACGGCGCTCTCGCAGTGGCGGGACGTCGACCCGGACGACGTTCAGACGGTAGAAGAGGTCCTCTCGAAACTGGCCGGCGGCCACGTCGCTCTCCAGGTCCCGGGACGTCGCCGCGAGCACCCGCACGTCCACCTGTCGCGACTTCGATTCGCCGAGGGGGCGGATCTCTTCCTCCTGGAGCACGCGCAGGAGCTTCACCTGGAGCTCGGCCGGCATCTCGCCGATCTCGTCGAGAAAGAGCGTCCCGCCGTCGGCCTCCAGGAAGAGCCCGCGGCGCGCCTTGTTCGCACCGGTGAAGGCCCCCTTGGCGTGGCCAAAGAGCTCGCTCTCGAGCAGGTTGGCCGGGATCGCGCCGCAGTTGACCGCCACGAAGGCTTCGTCGCGGCGCGGAGATTGGCTGTGGATCGCTCGGGCGAGCACCTCTTTGCCCGTCCCGCTCTCGCCGAGCAGGAGCACCGTCGCCTTGAACTCCGCGGCGCGCTCGAGCAGCTCGAGGACACCGATCATCACGGGCGACGCGGCCACGATCGGGCGCTCGCCCACGGCGCGCTCGACTTCCCGGGCGAGCAGATCGCCCCGGCGTCGCAACCGTTCGCGTTCTCCCGCCTTGCGAATCGCGAGGAGCGCCTCGGTGGGCTGGAAGGGCTTGGCGAGGTAGTCGTAGGCGCCGCGGCGCATCGCCTCGAGGGCGAGCTCCTCGGTCCCGTAGGCCGACATCAAGATCAGCGTGGCCTCGGGGATTCGCTGGGCCAGCTCGGGCAAAAGCTCCAGGCCGTCCCGTCCGGGCATACGCAGGTCACAGAGCACGACGTCGAAGGGCGTTTCGCCCACCCGGACCAGCGCCTGCTCGGCGTCGGCGGCCGTGGTGATCTCGTAGCCCTCGGCCGCGAGCACCAGCGAGAGGCTGTCGCGCAGGGAGTCGTCGTCGTCGACGATCAGGAGGCGTTCGCTCACACCGGTCTCCTCGCCGCTGCGGCGGCGTTGCTGACCAGGCCCTCCAAGCCGGAGCGAGGAGTTGCTCGTCGCGCACTCCACGCGAGTACGCGAGTTGCGTGTCGGGCGCTCCACGCCACCGCGGGGAGTCGCCCACCGGTCGTTGTATCGGCTCAAAAAGACCGGAAATTGAT
This sequence comes from Myxococcota bacterium, assembly GCA_028284525.1. GTDB lineage: Bacteria > Myxococcota_A > UBA9160 > UBA9160 > PR03 > JANQRO01. The sequence goes on from JANQRO010000543.1 coordinate 12,813, forward strand.
GCCCTCGACATCGGCGCGGGAGCGCTCGCCGAGGGCCAAGCCCCGGGTTTCGTTGCTCAAGTTGCCTACGGGGGGGGCCGATGCAGGTGGAGCGCGCGCCGCGTCGGGTCTGCGGAGGAGCAGCTCGGGCGGCCGGGAGGGTCGGCGTGCCGCAAAACAACGTTCAGCGCCACCGCGAGGCGCTCATGATGAGCAAAGCGGAGCTCGCCAGAAAGGCGGGCTTGTCCACCTTGACCATCGATCGGGTCGAGGCCGGTCGGCCCTGCCGACTCGATACCAAACGCAAGATTCTTTTCGCGCTCGGCAAGAAAGTGTCCGATAAGGACGAGGTCTTTGGCGAGCGGCCCGTCGAACCCCTGAGCGAGAGCGCCTAGGGGCGCGAGGAGACCAGAGTGCAACTTCCCTTTCTGGGTTTGAGTTCCAAGTCGGTCGTCGGTCTCGACATCGGCTCTTCGTCGGTGAAGGCCGTCGAGGTCAAGCAGAAGGGCGACGGCTTCGACCTCGTCGGGTTGGGTATGGCTCCGCTCCCCGCCGAGGCGATCGTCGACGGCGCGTTCCTCAACTCGAGCGCCATCGTCGACGCGATCTCGGAAGCGATCTCGATGGGCGGGATCAAGGGCAAGAACGCCGCGGCGGCGGTCTCGGGTCACTCGGTGATCGTGAAGCGCATCAACGTCCCTGCCGCTTCCCGCGAGGAGCTCGAAGAGTCGATCCGCTGGGAGGCCGAGCAGTACATCCAGTTCGATATCAACGAGGTCAACCTCGACTTCGAGATCCTCCAACCCGGTGACGCGGACACCCCGATGGAGGTGCTGCTGGTCGCCGCCAAACGCGACCTGGTCGACGACTACGTGAACGTGATCACCGAAGCGGGGCTCTCCCCGGCGGTCGTCGACGTCGCGGGCTTCGCGATCGGCAACGCCTTCGAGCACAACTATCTGGTCGACCCCGAAGAGGTGGTCGCGTTGGTGAACGTGGGCGCCCAGGTGGTGAACATCAGCGTGGTGTCCGGCGGCGTCCCCGCCTTTACCCGCGACATCAGCGCTGGCGGAAACCAGTACACGTCCGAGATCCAGCGGGCGCTCTCGGTGGGCTACGACGAGGCCGAGCGCATCAAGATCGGCGAGCCCAGCGGTGGCGAGAGCAAAGAGGTGGTCCCCCAGGAGGTCGAGGAGTCGATGCGCTCGGTGACCAACAGCCTGGTGGGCGAGATCGCGCGCTCCCTCGACTTCTTCTCCGCGACGGCGACCGAGACGCGGATCCAGCGGGTCATGCTGACGGGCGGGAGCTCGCGGGTCCCCGGCTTCGACGCCGCGTTCCAGGAGCGGACGGGGATCGAGGTCGAGCTGATGAATCCGCTCTCGAAGATGCACCCCTCGAGCCGTTTCGATCCCGAGTTCCTCAACCAGGTCGGTCCCTCGCTCGGGGTCGGGATCGGGCTGGCGCTGCGGAAGGTGGACGAGTCGTGATCCAGATCAACCTACTTCCCATCCGCGAAGCGCGCCGCAAGGCCGACGCCAAGCAACAGCTCCTGGTCATGCTGGGCGCGATGGCGGCGACGATCGTCGCAGCCTTCATGTTCCACCAGGTGCTCAAGCTCGACATCGGCGACTCGCGCGACCGCGTCGGGGCGCTGAACGCTCGGCTCGAGCAGTTCAAGCCCCAGCAGGCCCAGGTGGACAACTACAAGGCCAAGAAGGCCGAGATCGAGCGCAAGCTCGACGTGATCGAGCGGCTCGAGCGCTCGCAGTCGGGCCCGGTCCACATCCTGGATCAGCTCGCCTCGCGCACCCCCGACCGGGTGTGGCTCACCGAGCTCGACGCCTCCGCCGGCTCGCTCCAGCTCGTCGGGATGAGCGACGACAACCAGCGGGTCGCCGACTTCCTGACGGCGCTCTCCGAGTCTCCCTACTTCGGCAGCGTCGAGCTCGTGGAGACCCAGCTCCAGGAGATCGACGAGCTCAAGCTCAACACCTTCACCATCCAGGCGCAGATCCAGGATCCCGGCGCCGACGACGAGCCGGAAGCCGCGCCCGGGATGCCCGGCGCGCCGGCGCAGGGCTGAGGGGTCACGATGGAACTGAACCTCGATCAGTTTGGCTCGGTCATCGACCGCTTTGGCAAGATCCCGCGCCCCTACCGGGTCGCGCTGATCCCGCTCTCGGTCGTGTTGGTGATCGCCACCTACGTCTACTTCTTCTACGGCCCGGCCCGTACCGAGCGACGCCAGCTCCAGGCCCAGGAGCGCACCCTCCAGCAGCAGGTGAGCGAGGTGCAGGCGATCGTGTCGAACCTCCCCGCCTTCGAGGAGGAGCTCGCCTCGATGGAGCGCAGCCTCCGCCACGCGCTGCTGCGGCTGCCCGATAGCAAGGAGCTCCCGGTGCTCCTCACCGACGTCTCCACGATCGGCAAACGCGCCGGTCTCGAGATGAAGGCGTTTCGGCCCGGCGACGAGATCCCGCGGGACTTCTACGCCGAGGTCCCGATCGAGATCGAGTTCAGCGGGAGCTTCCACGACATCGCGCGTTTCTTCGATCGCATCGCGAAGCTCGACCGCATCGTGAACATCGGGGAGCTCAACATGTCGATCAGCGCCCAGTCCAACGAGCGGACGTTGCTGCGGGTGCAGGGTCAGGCGACGACCTTCCGCTTCCTCGAAAGCGCGGCGGCCGCTCCGGCCCCGGGCACGATGGCGCGCAGCGCAGGAGGGCGCTCATGAAACGCTTGGTTCTCGGCATGACCGCGTTCGCGCTGCTGGCCTTCGCGGCGGGCTGCGACCAGGGGCCGGAGAACGCGCCCAGCGTCCAGGAGTACGAATCGCGCCGGGCCGCCGCCGCCGCGGGGAACGCGCCGAAGCGGGTAGCGCCGACGCGGTCCTTGACGCAGGAGCCGGCCGCCGAGCAGGGGCCCGACGGCGTCACGCAGAGCGCCGAGTATCGCTACATCGCCGAAGGCAAGCGCGACCCCTTCCGCTCCTTCGTCCTCGACCAGTCCAACCGGGTGGCCGAGGAGGAGCGCGGGCCGCTCGAGCAATTCGATGTCTCCCAGCTCACGGTCGTCGCCGTGGTCTGGGGGACCGGTCGCGCGCGCGCCCTGGTCGAGGACCCCTCGGGTCGCGGCTACATCATTCAAGAGGGCACGCCGATCGGCAAGAACGATGGGTACGTCGTCCGGATTTCGGACAACAGCGTGTTGGTCGAGGAGACCTACGTCGACTTTTCCGGCGAGAAGACCAACAACGAGATTGAGATGCGGGTCCGTACGATGACCCAAGGAGGGTGAGGGGTGTTCGGTACCGTTAGCGCGCGAGTTGGTGGCGCCACCGCTGCGGCGGTGGCCCTGTTGGGTCTCGTCCTGAGTTGCTCGAGTCCCACACCGCCCACGCCTCCGACGGCGGGTCCGATCGCGGACGTGCAGGTCGAGAGCTTGGACGGTGGAACCGTGATCAGCCTGGTCGGCGCGGGGGGTTCGCCCTACCAGACCGACTTTGCCTCGTCCCCGCCGCGGATCCTGCTGTCGCTGCCCGGAACCGAGGTGGGCGCCGCGCCCACCTCGAGCGCGGTCTACGACGAGTTCGTCCAGGAAGTCGTGCTGTCGAGCGATTTTGGCGAAGACGAAGACGTGACGACCACCGTCGAGGTGTCGCTGTCGAGCGACACGAGCTTCGACGTGGTGCCCGCCGGCGGCGATCTCGAGATCCACGTCGGGTCGCCCGGGGATGCCGACGCCGACATGCTCTCGATGAACGACTACGACGCCCCGATGGGGGAGATCGTCGAGGACGACGCCTTCGGTGACGACGAAGGTTGGGTCGAGATGGACGAGGCCGCCGCGGCCGACCCCTACGCCGATTCGATGACGGACGGCAGCCTCGCCGAGACCGACTTCGAAGGCGGCGACGACTGGATCGCCCCGGCGCCGGTGGAGCTGACCCCGGCCACCGTGCTGACCGGTGTCGACCCCGAGGGTGGCCCCGAGGGCACCGTCGTCCGGATCATGGCGGACGGGATGCCGAGCGGTGTCGAGAGCTTCGCCCTCGAAGATCCGGCGCGGCTCGTGGTCGACCTGCCCGGGATCAAGAGCGAAGTGAAGGACCAGCGCATGCTGGTCGGCAGCGCCCACGTCGACGCGATTCGCGTCGGCCAGCACGCCGACAAGGTGCGGGTGGTGATGGACGCCGGGAGCGTGGACGATCCCTTCGGCCAGCGTCAGATCAGCCCCGTTCCGGACGGGCTGGTGATCGCGCTCGGCGCAGGCGAGAACGTCGACCGCGCCCTCGAGACCGCTCGCGCGGAACTCTCGGCCCCAGCGCCGATGGCCCAGAACGACGTCTTCGACCTCGCCGAGGAGGGCGGCGACGCGCTCCAGGACGACTCGATGGGGATGGAGATGGAGTTCGCCGCCGACACGGGGATGGAGCCGGTGACGGCGGCCGATCTCGGTGCGATCACCTCGGTCGAGTTCCTGCCGAGCGCGGACGCCGATCGCATCGTGGTCCAGAGCGACCGACCCGTGGACTACACCGTCTTCAAGCCCGACGACGAGACCTTCGTCCTGCTCTTCTCGGGGGTGGGGCTCTCGCCCGAGGCCTCGACCCAGCTCCTGCCGGAGCCCGGGGGACCGGTTTCGCTGGTGAGCGCCTTCGCCCAGCCCGAGCTCGAGACGCCCGAGGTGCGCCTCGTGGTGAAGCGGGCGAGTGGCCTCGAGCCCAGCCTCGGTCAGTTCGGGAACGAGATCGTGGTCGGCTTCGAACGCGGACAGGGCGACGCCAGCACGCTGCCGGTGCTGACCGGCGAGGCCGCTTCGGGCGCCGCCGGGAAGGCGATGGCCCAAGCCGACGCCGCGATGATGGACGACGTGCTCGATGGCGGGAACTTCGCGCCGGTGGAGCCCGTCCTGGGCGAGATCGCCCCGGCGGAGCAGCACTTCGATGCCCCGGCCGCGATCGACGCCGACGTGGCGGTGGACTACTTGCAGGAGGGCGGGCTGCTCGACGGCAAGGAGTACGCCGGGCGCCGGATCTCCCTCGATTTCAAGGAGGTCGACATCCGAGACGTATTGCGGCTGATCGCCGACGTCTCCGACCTCAACGTGATCGCGGGTGACGAGGTGCAGGGCAACGTGACGATCCGGCTCGTGGACGTCCCCTGGGACCAGGCCCTCGACGTGATCCTGCTCACCAAGGGCCTCGGCTTCGTGCGGGTCGGCAACGTGCTGCGCATCGCCCCGGGCGACATCCTCAAGCAAGAGGAAGAGGCCCGGCTCCAGGAGCGCCGCGCCAAGGAGAAGCTCGAGGATCTCGTGGTGAAGCTCCAGCCGGTGAACTACGCCGACGTCAAGGAGGTCTCCACCCTGGTGAAGCGTCTGCTGACGCCGCGGGGTTCCGTGGACACCGACGAGCGCACCAACACGATCATCATCAAGGACATCGCGGCGGTGATCGACGAGGCCACGGCGCTGGTCAAGGCGATCGACACCCAGACACCCCAGGTCATGATCGAAGCGCGGATCGTCGAGGCCAACCTCGACTTCTCGCGGGAGATCGGGACCGAGTTCGGTGGCGGGACCCAGATCGACGACGACGAGACCGACTTCAACGTCGGTGGGCTGTTGCCCTTCACCACGCCGGGGAACGGGTGGCCGCGCAACGACTCGAACAACGTCGTGTTCTCGAACCCGATCACCAACACGCCGACCGGGATCATGAACATCGGGTCCTTCCTGCTCGACAGCAAGTACAACGTCGACTTCCGGTTGACCGCCGCCGAGCTCAACGGTGAGGGCAAGGTGATCTCGAGCCCGCGGGTCGTGACCCTCGACAACCGCGAGGCGCTGATCGAGCAAGGTGTGTCGATTCCGTTCCAGACCTTCGAGAACGGCGACGCCCAGCTCGAGTTCATCGACGCGGTGTTGCAGCTCAAGGTCACGCCGCACATCACGGCCGACCGCAGCATCATCATGTCGATCGAGGTGGCCCGCAACGCGCCCGACGCCAGCGTCGAGACGCCGACCGGTTCCCCGGCGATCGCCAAGAACCAGGCCAAGACCGAGACCCTCGTGAAGGACGGGCAGACGCTGGTGATCGGCGGGATCTACGTGATCGACAAAGCCGAGACCTCGAGCCGGGTGCCCTACCTCTGGGAGATGCCGGTCCTCGGCCACATGTTCAAGAACACCGGTCTGCGCGACCAGCGCAAGGAGCTCCTGATCTTCGTGACGCCCTCGGTCGTCACGGGCCGGGCCATCGACGCTTCGGCGGGGTAGGGCGCGAGCGCCGCGAGGCGCGAGCCTACGCCGCTCGAGTTTCGGGGGGTGAGAAGCGGGGGGTGCGACAGCGCCCCCCGCTTCGTCGCTTATACTGCGAGGGATGGCGGGCGGTGACACCGTGTGGATCGTCGGCATGATGGGGGTCGGCAAGAGCGCGGTCGCGCGGCTCGTGGCCCGCCGTCTCGGGCGTCCCTGGGTGGACACCGACGCCGAGGTGGAGCGGCGCGCCGAACGCCGCATCGCGGAGATCTTCGCCAGCGAGGGCGAGGCGGCGTTTCGCCGCCGGGAGCGCGAGGCGATCGACGCCGTGGCGGGTCGTCCCGTGATCGCGGCCCTCGGTGGCGGCGCCATCGCGCAGGACGGGGCGGCCGAGCGTCTCGCGGCCACCGGCACGGTCGTGTCGCTCCGCGCCCGTCCCGAGACGCTGCTGCGCCGCATCGGCGATGCGGCGGAGCGCCCGCTGCTCGCGGGTCTCGCGCCCGCCGAGCGGCTCGCGCGCATCGAGGCGCTGCTGCGCGAGCGCGAGCCCCACTACCGCCGCGCGGACCTGGTGGTCGACACCGACGCCCTGGGCCCCGAAGAGGTCGCCGACGAGGTGATCCGTGCCCTCGCCGTCGGGGGGGCGGACGCCTAGATGACCCACGGCGCGGCTCTCCGCACCCTGCGCGTCCACCTGGACGAGCGCTCGTACCCGATCCGGATCGGCTACGACACCTTGGACGCCGCCGGGCCGGCGATCGCCGAGGCGACCCAAGCGACCCGCGCCGCGATCGTCTCGGTGGCGCCCGTCGCGAAACGCTACGCGCCCACCCTGGAGCGCTCGTTGCGCAAGGCGGGTCTCCGGAGCACCCGGCTCCTGGTGCCCGACGGTGACCGCACCAAGAACCTGCGCCAGGCCGCCAAGCTCTACGACGCCCTCCTCGAGTTCGGCGCCGACCGCAGCACCGCCGTCGTCGCGCTCGGGGGGGGTGTGGTGGGCGACCTCGCGGGCTACGTCGCCGCCACCTATCTGCGCGGCGTGCCCTTCGTCCAGGTTCCGACGACGCTGCTCGCGATGACCGACGCCAGCGTGGGGGGCAAGGTCGGGGTGAACCTCAAACAGGGGAAGAACCTGGTGGGGGCGTTCTACCAGCCGCGGTTGGTGTGGATGGACATCGCGACCCTCGAGAGCCTCCCGGCGCGCCAGCGCCGGGCCGGGCTCGCGGAGATGATCAAGCACGCCGCGATCTGGGAAGCCGGGCTCTTCGAGCGCTTCGAACGCGACGCCGAGAAGGTGCTGGCCCTCGAGCCCACCCTCACCGCCGAGCTCCTCGAGCGCTCCTGCGCGATCAAGGCGGAGGTCGTGAGTCGCGACGAGCGCGAGGCCGGGGTCCGGACGCTGCTGAACTTCGGACACACCCTCGCCCACGCGATCGAGTCCCTCGGCGCCTACCGGGGTCTGCTCCACGGCGAGGCCGTGGCGGTGGGGATGGCCTTCGCCGCGCGCCGCTCGGAGGCCTTGGGTCACGCCGCCACGGGGTCCGCCGAGCGTCTCGCCGAGCTGCTGCGCAGCGCCGGCTTGCCGGTGGGGGTGCCGAAACATCCCCGTCGGGCTTATCTCGACGCCATGCGCGTCGATAAGAAGAGGACGGAGAGCCGTATCCGCTTCGTCGTGCTCCGCGAGATCGGGCGCGCCGAGGCGGTGCCGCTCCTGCCGAGTGAGATCTTGCCGCGTCGCTTCCCGGAGCCCGGTTGGGCCGCCGGGGAGACGGCGTGAGTCGCGCGGGAGAGCCCAACGTGCCGGAGCCGATCCAAGAGGATTTCGCCGCACGCGCCGAGCGGGAGCGACGCGCCGGGGACGCCGACGCGGCGCTGCGCACCGCACGGGAGGGCCTGGCCGCCGACCCGGGTCACACCGCGGGGCGGGTCGCGGCGGGGCTCGCCCTCCTCGATCTGGGGCGTGTCGCCGAAGCGCGGAGCGAGCTCGAGTCGATCGTGCGGGTGGAGGACACCACCGCTCCCGAGGCGCCGCTCTCGGACCTCGCCGAGGCCGAGCTCGAGAGCGCCTTCGAGGCGGCGGCACCCGAAGAGGATTCGATGCTCGACGCCGAAGGGATCGCGCTACGCGCCGTGACCGCCGTCGAAGAGAACGAGGCCGTCTCCGGGCCCGAGCTGCCCGGCGAGGCCTTTCGGACCCACTCGATGGCGCGTCTGCTGGAACAGCAAGGCGACCGGGACGGCGCCGAAGCGATTCGCGAGGCCCTGCGCGCCGAATCGTCGGACGCGGTCGCGTCGCCGGGAAGCGACGCCACCGCCTCGCCCGAGGTCGTGCCCGCGCCCGAGGAGAGCCACCGACCCGGCGCGGCTCCCGAAGCGGGACCGGCGCGTCGCCGGACACGGGTCGCGGTGCTCGAGCGATGGCTACACAACGTGCGACGGGGACAGGGATGAGCTTCGAAGACACGCTTCAGAACATGGTGCGGGATTGCCCCGGCGCGATCGGCATCGCGCTCATGGGCAGCGACGGAATCCCGGTGGCACAGCTCCAGGTCGAGAGCGACGACGCCGGTGAGCTGCGCGACGACGTCTCGGCGGCGGGCATCGAGTTTGGTCGTGTTCTCGAAGACATGCGCAAGGCCGCCGACGGAGTCGGCGGCGGGCGTCTCGAAGAGAGCTTCGTCGGGTTGTCCAACTACTGGCTGCTCTTCCGCCCGGTCGACGACGAGTTCTTCCTCGTCGTGGCGCTCACCCGCAGCGGGAATCTCGGCAAAGCGCGCTATCTATTGCGACGCCATCTCGAACCGCTGCGCGCGCAGCTCTAGGCGCCGGGTCCTCCCCGGGGCCGCAGCGCGCCGGAGGCCCTCCGGTGACCGATCCCGTGCTCCTGGTCGTCCACGGTCCGAACCTGAACCTGCTCGGGACCCGCGAGCCCGAGGTCTACGGCACGACGACGCTGGAAGAGATCAACACCCGTCTCGAGGCGGCGGCCAAGGAGGCCGGGGTCTCGCTGCAGATCCTGCAGACCAACCACGAGGGCGTCGCCTCGAGACGGGTGTTGATCTCTTCCAGCGTCGTCGTGCCGTAGACCTCGGGCTCGCGGGTCCCGAGCAGG
>JANQRO010000553.1 GCA_028284525.1 Myxococcota bacterium
CCCGAGCCCCCACGGACTAGGGGGGCATGCGCCAGCACCGACTCGACCCCCGCCTCCTCCAGATCGCGAGCCTCGCGGGCCTCCTCGCCTACGGCGGGCTCGCGTTGGCCTTCGACCTCCGCCCCACCCGGGTCGCGCTGCTCCTGGCGGTGGCGCTGGCCACCGAGTGGGCGATTGCCCGGGTGCTCGCCCGTCGCTTCGACCCGCGCAGCCCGGCGATCTCGGCGCTCTCGCTCGCGCTCCTGCTGCGCACCGCCGACCCGCTGCTGGCTGCGGGCGCCGCCGCGCTGGCGATCAGCAGCAAGACGCTGATCCGCGTCCGCGACAAACACCTCTTCAACCCGACCTGCTTCGCCCTGGTGGCGAGCCTCGCGCTCTCCGACGCGGTCTGGGTCTCGGCGGGCCAGTGGGGCCAGGCGGCGTTCTTCGGCTTCGGGATGGCGTGTCTCGGCACCCTGGTGGTGCAGCGTTCGGCGCGGGCCGACGTCCCCTTCGCCTTTCTCGGTTGGTACGCGCTGCTGCTCTTCGGTCGCGCCGCATGGCTGGGGGATCCGTGGGCGATCCCGCTCCACGCGATGCAGTCGGGGGCGCTCCTGCTCTTCGCCTTTTTCATGATCTCGGATCCGCGCACCACCCCCGACTCCCGTGTCGGCCGGGTGTGCTTCACCGGGGTCGTCGCGGCCACCGCCCTGTGGATCCAGTTCGGACTCTACGAGCAGAACGGCCTGCTCTGGGCTCTGGCGCTCTGCGCGCCCCTCGTCCCGCTGCTCGACCTCGCGCTCCCGGGCCCGCGTTTTTCGTGGGCCGCGGCGCGCGGGGTCGCGCCGTCTTCCGTCAACGTCCCGGATCCCGCGACACACGGGATCCCCACCCATGAGGAGATTCCCATGTCGTTCACCCCCAGCCTGCCGGTGCTGCTGCGCAGGGCCCTCCTGCCGGCGATCGCGGTCGTCGCGCTCTTCGCCGCCGAGCGCGCCGACGCGTTCTGCGGCTTCTACGTCGGCAAAGCCGACACCAAGCTCTTCAACAAGGCGTCTCAGGTCGTGCTGGTCCGCGACCGGGACCGCACCGTCGTCACCATGTCCAACGACTACCAGGGCGATCTGAAGGAGTTCGCCATGGTGATCCCGGTGCCGACCTTCATCCGACGCGAGCAGATCCACATCGGGGAGCGCGCCGTGATCGACCACCTCGACGCCTACACCGCGCCGCGCCTGGTCGAGTACTTCGACCCCGACCCCTGTGTCCTCGCGAGCCCGGAGGAGGCGTCCTTCGACCAGGCGCTCCCCGCCGCGAAGCTGGCGCGGCGTTCCCGCGCCGCAGGGCGCGACGCCGAAGGGGTGACGATCGAAGCGGCCTACACCGTGGGGGAGTACGACATCCTGATCCTCTCCGCCGAGCAGAGCGACGGGCTGGCTCGCTGGCTCCAGAAGAACGGCTACAAGCTCCCACAGGGGGCCGAGCGCATCCTGGGTTCGTATCTCAAGCAGGAGATGCGCTTCTTTGTCGCCAAGGTGAACCTGCAGGAGCAGGCGAAGATCGGCGCCGGGTACCTGCGGCCGCTGCAGGTGGCCTACGAGTCGCCCAAGTTCGTGCTGCCGATCCGTCTCGGCACCCTCAACGCCGACGACACCCAGGAGCTCTTCGTCTACACGCTCACTCGCACCGGGCGGGTCGAGACGACGAACTACCGCACCGTGAAGCTCCCCACCGGCATGGAGATCCCGAGCTACGTCAAGGCCGAGTTCGGCGACTTCTACCGGGCGCTCTTCGACGAGCAGGTGAAGCGCGAGCGGATGAACGCGGTGTTCCTCGAGTACGCCTGGGACATGAACTGGTGCGACCCCTGCGCCGCCGACCCCCTCTCCTACGAGGAGCTCTCCGGGCTCGGCGTCTTCTGGCTGGGGCCCGAGGCCCGGCGCGGCCAGGCGCGCAACGTCTTCGTGACGCGGCTCCACGTCCGCTACGACGCCGAGCGCTTCCCCGCCGACCTGCGGTTTCAGGAGACCGGCAACCGCGAGAACTTCCAGGGTCGCTACGTGATGCGACACGCCTTCGAAGGCGCGACGTGCTCTCAGGCCGATGCCTACTACCGGCGGGTGCGCGAGCGCAAGGAGCAGGAAGCCAAGACGCTGGCCTCGCTCACCGGTTGGTCGCTGGTGAGCATCCGCGAGAAGCTCGACCTCGACCGCTACGCGCCGGTGGCGACCAAGCCCTGGTGGGAGACGCTCTGGCCCTAGCCCGTCCGGGCACTACGGGCGCGGTCCGCGCGAGCGCGGGCCGGAGCGGGCGCCCCTCGGTCGCGCAGACCGGGGGGCGTTTCGCGTCGCGCGCCCGCGAGCGCGGCTAGTTGCGGGTCACGATGATCGAGGCGTCCTGGCCGCCGAAGCCAAAGCTGTTGACCTGGAGCGTGTTCACCTCGAGATCACGGGGTTTCTCGATCACCACGTCGAACTCGCAGGCCGGGTCGACGTGCTTGGTGCCGGCGGTGTGGAAGAAGCGGTTGTCGGGCATGCCCTTGAGCCCGGCGATCAGCGCCATCGCCCCCGACGCCGCGCCCGAGTGGCCGACGTGCCCCTTGATCGACGACACCGGCAACGGCTTCTCGCGGCCGGCGACGTGGATCCGATTGATCGCCTGGATCTCGGCGGTATCGCCTTTGGGCGTTCCGGTGGCGTGGGCCACGAGCGCGTCCACCTGGGGCGGCTCGACGCCCGCGTCGGCCAGGGCGAGCTCCATCACCCGGGTCTCCCACTTGCCGTTGGGCTCGGGGGAGGAGGGGTGGGAGGCGTCGGCGATCGACGCGTAGCCACACAGGAAGCCGTAGATCCTGGCGCCCCGGGCGCGGGCGTGGGCTTCGCGCTCGAGGATGAAGACCCCCGAGCCCTCGCCCATCACGATCCCCGAACGCTCGACGTCGAAGGGGATCATGGCCCGCTTCGGGTCGTCGGAGAACGACTCCATCCCGTAGAGGTTGTAGCCGTAGAAGAGCGCGGGAACGAAGGCTTCGTCGGGGGTGCCGCCCGGGAGGCTCAGCCCGCCCTCGGTGGCGCCGGCGATGGCGACGTCGGCGTCGCCGTGCTCGATGTAGCGGGCGGCCAGCCCCAGCGCGTCGGCGGAGGAGGCGCAGGCCGTGGTCACCGTCATCGACGGGCCGTGGAGGTCGTAGTGGATGGCGGTCTGGGCCGACGCCATGTTCGGCATGATCTGGATCGGCATCTTCTTGTCGACCGCGGTGCCGTCTCCGCCCGCGGCCTCGAGTTGTTGCTGGGCCAGCATCATCGAGCGCCCACCCCCGATGCTGGTGCCGTGGACCACGGCGGTGCGCTCGGAGTCGAACTCGATGCGCGCGTCTTCCACCGCCTGGTGGGTCGCGGCGAGGGCGAACTGGGCGAAGAGGTCGCTCCCGGCGATCACCCGGTCGCCCATCCAGTCGCGGGGGTCGAACTGCTCGGCGGCCGACCACCACATCTTGCGGCCCTCGAAGTCGGCGGCCCAGGGCGCGGGGCGCACCGCGATCTCCCCGGCCATCACCCGGCGGTAGTACTCGTCCACCTCGCAGCCCAGCGACGAGACGATGCCGAGACCCGTGATCGCGATTCGTTCCATGACGGCCTCCACCCCGTATCATAGCGGCCTGCATGGAGGTGACCGATGGCCGGTGTTCTCGATGGAATCCGCGTTCTCGACTTTGGCCGCTACATCGCGGGACCCTACTGCGCGACCTTGCTCGCCGATTTCGGGGCCGAGGTGATCCGCGTGGAGCGGGTCGACGGCAGCGAAGACCGCTTCGTGGTGCCCGTGGGGGGGAGCGGGCAGGGCGGTCTCTTCATGCAGTGTTCGCGCAACAAGAAGGGTCTCACCTTGAACCCGATGAAGCCCGGCGGACGCGAGGTGGTGAAGCGGCTGGTGGCCACCGCCGACGTCGTCGTCGCGAACCTCCCCGGGAAGACCCTCGAGTCGATGGGGCTCGACTACGCGAGCCTTTGCGCGATCAAGCCCGACATCATCCTCACCCACGTCACCGCCTACGGGGAGGGCGGACCCTACACCGAGCGGGTGGGCTTCGACGCCATCGGTCAGGCGATGTCCGGAAACATGCACCTGGGCGGCGACCCCGAGACGCCGATGAAGTCGGCGGTGCCCTACGTCGACTTCAGCACCGCGATCCTCCACGCCCTCGGAACGGTGGTGGCGCTCTTCGAGCGCCACCGCTCGGGCCAGGGCCAGGTGGTCTCGGGCTCCCTCCTCGCGAGCGCCCTCACGGTCTCCAACTCCTACCTGATCGAGCAGGCGCTGAACGGCCCCGACCGGGTGGGCACCGGCAACCGCAGCCAGATCGCTGGACCCTCGGACGCCTTCCAGACCCGGGACGGGTGGATCATGAGCCAGGTGATCGGAGACCCGCTCTTCCGGCGCTGGGCCGAGCTCGTGGGCGTCCCCGAATGGGTCGACGACCCACGCTTCGCCGACGACATGTCCCGGGGCGAGCACGGCGCGCTGCTCTCCGAGCGGATGCAGGCCTGGTGTGCCGAGCGCACCACCGCCGAGGCGATCGCCGAGCTCGAAGCGGCGCGGATCCCGGCCGGCCCGGTGTACTCCCCCCAGCAGGCCCTCGAAGACCCGCACAT
>JANQRO010000567.1 GCA_028284525.1 Myxococcota bacterium
CCACAATCCGGGGAGGCGACGAGGCGCTCGGCGTCGACGTAGGGGAGGGCCCGGATTGTGGGATGAAGTATCTGAGCCGGGAAGCGGCCTACGCCAAGCTGTGTACGCTGGTCGAAGCCGCCGCCCGGGTGCGCGGCGAGCTCGGGTGAGCCGTCGCGACACGCCCGTCGACACCCGGGCGTGCGTCGCCCGTCGCGCTACTGCGGGTCCGGCGCTTCGGGTACCGGGTCCGCGTCGGAACCGCGCAGCATCGGCACGAATCGCACCGGGAAGATCGACTCGACCGTGACCCCGTCTTCGCCGCGGGTGTGCACCTGGAGCTCCTGGAGGGCGTCGCCCACCGGGATCACCAGACGCCCGCCGACGGCGAGCTGGTCGAGCAGGCGGGGCGGAACCGTGGGCGGCGCGGCGGTGACGACGATGACGCGGAAGGGCGCCCGTTCGGGCCAGCCGCGGTATCCGTCGCCCGCCCGGGCGTGCACCGCGCTGTAGCCCAGGCGCTCGAGGGTCGCGGCGGCGCGGGCCGCAAGCTCCGGGACGAGCTCGATCGAGTACACCTCGGCGCCGAGCTCGGCGAGCACAGCGGCCTGGTAGCCCGACCCGGTCCCGACCTCGAGCACCCGATCCCCCGGCTCGACCCGCGCGAGCTCGCTCATCACCGCGACGATGTAGGGCTGGCTGATCGTCTGTCCGTGCCCGATCGGAAGCGGGTGGTCGCGGTAGGCGGCGTCGCGGGCCTCCTGCGGAACGAACTCGTGACGGGGGACGCGGCGCATCGCCGCGAGGACCCGCGCATCGCGCACGCCGCGGGCGGCGATCTGATCGTCCACCATCCGCTCGCGTTCCTGCGGCGCATCCCCGCGCGCCGCCGATCCGGCCAGCGCGGCGTAGACGAGCATGGGGACCGAGAGCAGCCGCTGCCACACACGGGGAGACTAGCGCGCCCACCGGTGTCTCCGGTCAGCCGTGGGGGTAGGAGCGCCAGAGGTACTGCGCCCAGCGTCGGCGGTCTTCGGGAATGAGCGCCGGACCGGCGAGCCGCCGGAGTCGACGCATGACGCGGCCCCGGGCGTAGCGGCGCAGTCCGTGGGCGGCGCGGAACCAGCCCCGCACACCCGCCTGCAGCCCCCGCGACGCCGCGGGCTCGAACACGCCGGCCTCGTCGGCGAGCTCCGCGAGGTGGAAGGCCTCGGCAAAGAAGCCGTACCCGCAGAGCCCGACGACGTGTCGGCGGATCGTCGCCCCGTCTCCCGCGGCGACGAGAGCGCGTTTGCTGCGGGTGTAGACGGCGTCGACGTGCCACACCCGCGCCGAGATCCGCGGACAGTTGGAGTAGACCCCGAAGACCTCGCGGTGGTAGCCCCCGCGGCGCCCGCCCCGCGCGAGGTGCGCGCGCTCGGGGCGAAGGTCGAGCACCTCGAAGCCGCGCGCGGAGAGAAAGACGCTGAGCTCCGCGAAGGTGGGCTGTCCCTGGTAGACCTCGAGCAGGTTGGCCTCGGTTTCGATCAAGGTGGTCTGCGCGAGCCGCGCCCCGAAGCCCTCGAGGATCTCCCGCTCGGCGCCCTGGGCGTCGAGCTTGACGAGATGCGGGCCCGGCTGGGCGCGCTCGTCGAAGACCTCGTCGAGACGCCGCGTCTCGAGGGACTCGCTGCGCACGGGGTGGACGTCGCGGCGATCGAGGTAGTCGGCGGCCTCCCCGTCCAGGTGGAGCGGCAGCAGCGAAGCGCCGCTGGCGGTCGCGGGCACGTGGAGCTCGCGGGGGCCGCCACGCCCCGAGAGCGCGACCGGCAGCACCGTCCACCGCTCGGGGCACTCCATCGCCGCGAAGCGAGCTTCGAGCTCGCGAAACGCCGGAGGGTGGGGTTCGAAGGCCACGACGTGGGCGACGGTCTCGAAGGGGCGCCAGTGATCCGGGATCCCGCGGGCGGCGCCGACGTCGACGGCGACCAGAGGAGCTCCGTCGAGAATGGCCCGGGCGAAGGGACGGTGCGCGCGTTGGCGAGACCGGCGCCGACGCGACGGCATTCAGCGCGCTCCGCCGAGGGTGCGGCGCACCCAGCGACGTGCCCGGCGGCGGATCCGCCGCGCCGCAGAGGGCGCTTCCTTGTAACCGATCTGGAGCGCCCACCGAGTGCCCTCGCGCACCAGGCCCCCGCGGTGCAGACCGCGGTCGCCGTCGAAGGCGATGCAGTCGGCTTCGCGGGACAGAAAGACCCGCTCGCCCGCCAGCAGCCGAGCGGAAAGTGAAGAACCGTCGAGGACGTCGTCGCCGAAGTGACTCGTGGCCCGAAGCGGCGCGGGCAGCCGCATGAATCCCTCGCGTACTCCCGGGTGGGCGAGGTAGGGGCGATAGCGATCGGCATCGCCGGGGTGCCGGCGACACCAGACGCGGTGCCGCCCCTGGTCGAGGGCCTTCACCACCGCCGTCGCGACTGGAGAGCGCGTCCAGCGGTGGCTCCCCGCGACGTAGCCAAAGGGGCCGTTGTCGACGTCGACCGGGCTCAGATAGACGATCGTCTTCAGCGTGCGATGGGAGTGGTCGTTGTGGAAGTAGGCACACCGGGAGGTCGCCACGTCGGAGAGCGCGTAGGGACTCCGCCACCAGGTCTGGTTGGCGCCCGAGCGCTCGAGGGTGGCCCAGTCGACCTGCAGTGGATGGCCGTCGTAGCGCGAGAGCCCGCGCAACAGACCGGTGTCGCGAACCAGAGCGAGGATCGCGTGCCACAGCGGCCCCTCCTGGGGAACGTTGCGCTGGTGCCGCGGTGCCGGCTGCTCGAGCGCAGCCGTCTCGAGGTCGCGGAGCAGCGGCGCCGCCAGCCGCTCGAGGCTGGCCAGACGACCCGGGTCCGCCCGGGTCGCGTAGACGCCGGCGTCGGCCAGACGGGTGGCGACAGCGTCCCCGTCTTTGCCGGATCCGCTGCGGCGCCGCCTCGAGCTCGCGTACGCGGCGTAGTCGCACAGGGTCGTCCGCAGCGTCGCTTCCGCGTGGCGAAGCGCCTCCCGCTCGATGCCCACCGCGCCCACGCTGCGCAGCGCGATCTCGACCAGCTCGCGGAGACGGTCGTCCATCTCGGCGCGAAAGAGCGCGTCGATCCGCCTCCGACTCGTCCCCAGGGCGCCCCCACTCGCGATGCGGAGCGCCGCGTCGAGCTCGGTGAGGAGCTCCCGAACGGCCTGGTTCTGCTCCGGTGGGCCGGTCGCGTAGTGGCGGTAGGCGGGATGCCGTTCGTAGTCGACGGCGGGGAAAGGGGCCGGCGACGTCGGCGCCGAGCTCAATCCCACCCGCGGATGCGCTTGCGTCACGGTGCGGCCACTCTAGGAGTCGCCCGAGGCCGCGTCGAGGCCTGGCGCCGGTCTCGGTGCTGGGCGAGATTTCCCCGCGATTCCGTCGGTTTGCGCAGCGGATGGCCCGGAGCGGAACGGGTGGGGCGCGCAGTGTGCCGAGGCTCGCGACACGCGCAGGGTCGGTCGCGCCCCGCCGGCTCAGAGGGCGAGGGCCCGGGCGCGGGCGAGCCCGACCAGACAGGCGGCGATGGCAGAGACACAGTAGAAACCGATCGAGATCACGGGATCACCCTCCAGAGAACGAATGCCCTGTCCCATCGGCCCGTATCCCCCTCTTCTGGTGGCGTTTCCGCAACGATTCGCATCTGCGCGTCGGCTGCGGCAGTGCTGCGGGCGCGATGAAACGGCGTGAACCCGATGGCGTCTGAGCGCCCCGGGGGCGCGACGCCGGCATACGTGCGACGCGAGCGCGGCGCGGCGCTCAGCGTCTCGACCAAGCTCTACCAGGGCATCGGCGCCATCCCCGACACGGTGAAGAACTGGGTCTTCACCACCTTCATCCTCCTCTACTACAACCAGATCCTCGGCGTCGATGCCGTGCGCGTCTCGGTGGCGCTGGCCATCGCCCTGGTCTTCGACGCCGTCACCGATCCGCTGGTCGCGTCCTACTCGGACAACCTCCACAGCCGCTGGGGACGCCGCCATCCGCTGATGCTCGTGGCGGCGCTCCCCCTCGGAGTGGCGATCTTCGCCATCTTCGTCCCCCCCGCCGAGCTCTCCCCCACCGGCCTCTTCTGGTGGCTTCTCGCGTTCACGGCCCTGACCCGGGGACTCATGACCCTCTTCTTCGTCCCGTGGGCGGCGATCGCCGCCGAGCTCTCCGACGACTACCACGAACGCACCTCGGTGATGGCCTACCGCTTCGCGGTGGGTTGGACGATCGGCGTGAGCTTCCCCTTCCTCGTGTTCTCGGTGCTGATGCCGGGCACCGAGGCCCAGCCGGTCGGGCAACTCAACCCGGAGGGCTATCCGTGGATGGCCCTGTGCGCCGGGCTGCTGCTGAGCGGCGGCGCGCTCGCGACGACGCTGCTGACGCGGCGGGAGATCCCCTACCTGCGGCAACACGCCGCCCAGAGTGCGACGGCGTTCCAGCTGGACAGTGTGTTCCGCGAGCTCGCCCAGGCGCTGCGCAACCGCCAGTTCGCCCTGGTCTTCGTCGTGGTGCTGCTCACGGCGGCGATCGGGGGAACCACCGCCAACATCGGCGTCTACATGATGACCTTCTTCTGGGGGCTCACGACGGAAGACCTGCGCTGGTTCCCCCTCGCAGCGATCGGCGCGATCGTCGCCTTTCCCTTCGTCGCGGCGGTGCAGCGGCGCTGGGACAAGAAGCACATCGTGCTCGCCTGCGCCTGCGTGAGCCTGCTCGACGGCATCGCCCTGGTGAACCTGCGCTTCCTGGGGGTGCTCCCGGACAACGGCGACCCGCGGCTTCTCGTGATCCTCGTCGGGATGGGCGCCGTTGCCGCCGCGGTCGCCGTGATCCAGGGCATCATCGGTGCCTCGGTGGTGGCCGACATCCTGGACGACCACGAGCTGCGCACCGGCTACCGACAGGAGGCGATGTTCAACGCCGCACTCTCCTTCTCCGGCAAGGCCGTCTCGGGCCTGGGCATCATCCTCGGCGGCGTGATCATCGAGCTCGTCGCCCTTCCGACGCAAGCGACCCCCTCCGAGGTGCCGTCAGACACGATCTTCCGGCTGGGGCTCGTGGTGGGGGTCCTCCTCCCCCTGCTCTACCTGATCCCGATCGCGCTGTGGTCGCGCTACCGCATCACCCGCGAGGCCCACGCCGAGATCCAGACGCGGCTGCGCGAACGCCGGACCGGTCAGACGACCGCGGAGCGCCGAGCGCAGGCGCCCTGAACGACCGCGACGGCCCACCCCGCGACGCTCGCGGTGTCCGTGCTATACCCGGCGCGCCTCCCGGAGACCCGAGATTCCAAGCGACCCGACGACACCCGATGACCGCACCGACCTCCTCCCCGGACCGTCATCCGGGCTCGCTCCTGGTTCTCCTCGTCACCGTCTTCATCGATATGGTGGGGTTCGGGATCATCATCCCCTTCATCCCCTTTTGGGCGGAGCGCTTCGAAGCCACCCCGACCCAGGTGACGCTGCTCTTCTCCACCTTCTCCTTCGTCGCGTTCATCTTCTCGTTCTTCTGGGGATGGGTGAGCGACCGGTGGGGACGCCGCCCGGTGCTGTTGATGAGTCTGGCCGGCTCGGTGGTGTCCTTCGTGTGGCTGGGGTTCGCCGAGGCCCTGTGGATGCTCTTCGCGGCGCGGGCGGTGGGGGGCGCCTTCGGGGCCACCGTCCCCGTGGCCCAGGCCTACGTCGCCGACGTGACCACCCGCACCGAACGCGCCCGGGGGATGGGGTTGATCGGCGCGGCCTTCGGTCTGGGCTTCGTGCTGGGGCCGGCGATCGGCGGTCTGCTCGCCGGGGCCGACGCCGACGATCCCAACTTCCGCGCTCCCTTTCTGGCGGCCGCCGCGGTGTCGGCGGTGGCGGTGCTCGTGGGTCTGGTCTTTCTGCCCGAGCCGCAACGACACGCCGCGCGTCCCCCCGAGACGCGAGACCTGCGCGAGCGGTTGCGCTCCTTCTCGCTGGTGATCGGGCACCCCTCCGTGGTGCTGCCCCTCTCCATCATCTTGATGATGGCGTTCGTGATGGGCGGGCTCGAGGCGACCTTCGTGTTGTGGACCGAGCGCGCCTACGACTGGGGACCGCGGGAGACCGGGTTCTTCTTCGCCTATATCGGCGTCCTCCTGGTGGTCACCCAGGGCGCGCTCGTGGGGTGGGTGAGCGAGCGCTTCGGAGAGAAGCGGACCGTCCCGTTCGCGGTGGCGGTGATGGCCCTCGGGATGGGCACGATCCCCTGGGCGGACAGCCTGGCGCGGGTGCTGGTGAGCAGCGCGGGGGTCGCCGTGGGCTTCGGCCTCGCCAACCCGATGACGAGCAGCCTGGTGTCGCGCAACACGCCCGCGCACATCCAGGGCGCCGTCCTCGGTGCCTCGCAGTCGGGGCAGGCACTGTGTCGCATCGCGGGTCCGATCGCCGCCGGCGTGCTCTTCGACGCCTTCAGCCGGGACATGCCCTACCACGTGGGCGGCGCCGTCCTCGCGGTCGCCGTCGCCGTCTCCGTGATGAGCGTGTCGGTGGTGCCCGCCGAACACGACGCCGACGCGTGATGACGGAACGCCGAACACGACGCCGACGCGTGATGACGAAACGCCCGGGCACGGCGGGTGCCGCGGTGGCCCTGGTGGTACTGGGGCTCTGGGCCTCCGAGGCCCGCGCCTTCGACGTCATCGCGCACCGCGGTGCCTCGGCCCACGCTCCCGAGAACACCCTCGCGGCCTTCCAAGCCGCGATCGCCCAGGGCGCGGAGCACCTCGAGCTCGACGTCCAGCTGAGCCGCGACGGCGAAGTCGTCGTGTTCCACGACCGCGACCTTCGCGAGAAGACGGGGGTCTCCGGGGCGGTGGGGGATCACCCGTGGAGTGTGTTGCGTGGTCTCGACCTCGCCCCGTGGTTCCACCGGGCGCATCCCACCGCGCCCCCCGCGCGCGGCGCGACCACCCTGGCGCGCCTCGACGAGGTGCTGGCGCGCTTTGGTGCGGCGCCGCGCTACCACGTGGAGCTCAAGGGCTCCAGTCCCGCGCTGCCGGAACGCGCGATCGGCGTGGTGCGCGGCCACGCGCTCCTCGAGCGGGTACGGATCACGTCCTTCCAGCTCGAGCAGCTCCTGCGCGCCCGCGGCGCGCAAGCCGGGCTGTCGCTGTGCTGGCTCCTGCCGCGCACCTCGAAGATGCCGGTGGATCTCGACCCCTCCGAGCGCCACGCCTGGCGCCGGGAGCAGATCGGTCGCGCCCGGGACCACTCGATCGCCCAGGTGGGGATCCCGGCCCTCGAGCTCGACCGCGCCCTCGTGCGCTACGCCAACGACCGCGGGGTCGACGTTCGCGCGTGGCGCGTCGCCGACCTGACGGCCCTGGCCGCGGCGCGCGACGCCGGGGCCTCGGGCGCCACCGTGGACTGGCCCGGGCGCGCGCTCGAGTGGCTGGCGACATCGGGGGACGCCCCGCGATAGGCGTGGGCCGGCTGCGAAGCGCGGAATGCGGCGCTAGCGCTCCGCGCCCTCGGTCGAGACCGCGCGCAGCGTCTTGCGGGGCGGGGGAGCGGCTCGATGCGCTCCAGACGCGCGAGCTGGTACTCGAGGATGTCGAATGCTTCGAGTTCCTCGGGCACGACGAGCTCCGACACGACGGCCAACCCGGCGGCGGGCGCC
>JANQRO010000021.1 GCA_028284525.1 Myxococcota bacterium
GCAGCCGGCGTCCTCTGCCAAGGCGAGGTCCAGCGCTTCGAGGGCGTCGGCGCCGTTGCCTTCGGCGGCGGCGGCTTCAGCGACCCGCATCTGCAGCGCCGCCGCGACGGGTCCTTTGGCACCCCGCTCGATTTCTTCTTTGGCCAGTCGGGCGGACGTCGGCGTGTCCCCGGCCGCCTCCGCGCAGCGGAGCCGCGCGTGGCGGAGGGCCACTTCGTCCGGCAGCTTCGCCAGCGCACGCTCGAGCATCTCGATGGCCGCAGCCAGATCTCCGCGAGCTCGGTGAGCTTCTGCGGCTCGGAGCCATGCGTCGGCGGCGTGCGCATTCCCTCGACGGTGTTGGGGAACGCCGAGCGCTGCTCCGGCCTTCTCGTCGTCCACCGCACTGAGGACCAGAGCCGCCTGCGCTTCGGGCGCCTTGGCCATGACTTCGTGTTGCTCACCCGATCGCGCCACCGTTTCGAGCGCGCACAGGGCGAGGTAGGTCGCGGGGCCCTTGAGATCGATTGCGCTCTGCAGTGCAGCGACCGCACCGTCGAGGTCGGACTCGGCTCGGAGGCTCGCGAGATCGATGAGGAGGAGTGCGCGCCAATCACCGTTTTCGGTCAGGCGGGCTCGTGCTTCGACGGCGCGAGTGCGCGCATCCCGATCCCCCACCGCTCCCGCGGCCAGCTCGAGCGCGATCCATCCGTCGACCGAGTCCGGCTGTTCCTCGACCAGCTCTTCGAGGACCGTTTTCGCGCCCTCTGCGTCGTCCTGATGATCGAGCAAGAACGCCGCGTGTTCGATGAGCGCGCGTTCCCGTTCCGCGGGGCCGTCGGCGACCTTGATGAGGCGGTCGAGCAGCTTGCCGAGATTCTTGTACGACTTACGCCGCTCGATGATGGTGATGAGGCTCTCGAGCGGTTCTCGGAACGCAGAATCGACGTTGACGGCACTCAGCAGGTCACGTGCCGCCGACGCCTCGTCCCCGGTCGATTCCTCGAGAATGCCGATCTCGTGAAGGGCGGTCGCCCGCGCTGGCGGTGCGTCTTGTGCCTCGAATTCCGATCGGAGCCGCTCGATCGTCGCCGCGACGATCGCTGGATCCGGCGGAGCACTGGGTCGGGCGTCGTCTGGTTGCGAAGTATCGGCCATCGCTGGGAAATCGGTCGGCATCGAGACTTTATGCGACCGCAACCCGCGTGCCTAGGTGCGCTATTTCACGCGGCGCAGCACCCAGTATCCCCTGGGCGTATCGATCGGCTCGCCGTAGATCTCTCCCTTGTCCAGGGTGAACAGGGCGTATTCGAGGGCCGGCTCGAGAATCCCCCGCGGCATTCGTCCGTTGTTGGCGCTGGATCCGGGGGTGTCGCCGCGCTTGGCGGCTTCTTCGAAGTCCTCTTTCGCCATCTCGAGCGCCTTCTCGGCCATCTCCCGAGCGCGCTCCTTCGGACGCTCGTCCTTCTTGGCTCCCTGGGCCCCCCGATATCGAAACAGGATGACCCCGAACCGAACGCTCTTCGGCGTTCCGCGAGGAAGCTCGGGGACGGCGCCGCCGTCGGGCAGCCGATCCAGCAGGGGGACGTTGGACGGGCGCGCGCTCACCGTCTCGGGGTCGGCATCGCCCGCGTCGGCCGTCGCCGCGGCTTCAATACCTGCTTCGGCGTCTCCGGCATCGGCCGTCGCGTCCGCCGGTGCCGGTTCGAGCGAGCGGCGACTCTGCACGACCACGACTGCGATGGCGGCGCCCAACAGGAGCACGAACAAGAGCGATAGGCCCCGCTGCATCGAGAGGCGCGGACTAGCACGGATGCGGCGAAAAGCGCGACTCCCTCTCGCGTCCTCGCCTCGTCCTGCGCGGTCCTCGCTTCCGGCGCCCTCGATCGTGAGAACGGAAGCTCCGTCGGGGCTGCGGGTGGGCCCCCCCGCCGGGGGCGCAAGTCACGTAGAATCCGCGACAATCGAGAGCCGTTCCTGCTAAGAATTTCGTCGGGGTAGATGTTCAAAGTCGAGTGCCCAGGCTGCAAGTCGCCCTATCAAGTCGACGAGCGTCGAGTGCCGCCGAAGGGGCTCAAGATGCGCTGCCCCAAGTGCGGCACGAGCTTTCAGGTCGAAGCGCCCGCGGCCGATCCCCGACAGACCGGACCGAGCCCGGTGCTGGGCGCCGCGCTGGGCGCGGGGACGGCACCCAAGGCGAAGCCGCCGCTGCCCGGAAAGGCGCGGAGCGCCAAGGCGACCGTGTTGGGCGTCGCGGCTCCGGCTGGCGTGCGGGGGCCCCCGAAGCCCGCGCGCCCCGCCCCGGGGCCCGAGGATCTGCCCGCGATCGGCGGCGGCGGAGGTGGCGGTTTCGGAGAGATCGATCTGCCCTCGCCCGCGGGCGGTCGCGACGGGCCCGCGGCCCCGGATGCCGATCTTCCTTCTCCGGTTGCCAAGGGGCCGCCGCGACCCGGACCTCCCCGACCGGGCCCGCCGCGTCCCGCTCCGGCGGCACCGGAACCCTCCGGGTTTGGAGAAGTCGATCTCCCATCGCCTGCGGGGCCGAAGCCCCCTGCACGCAAGCCCGCGCCGG
>JANQRO010000026.1 GCA_028284525.1 Myxococcota bacterium
GTATTGTTGGATAGTGGGAATTTTTCCCGCATCCAACCCGGCGCGGGCTGCGGGCCGGGTAGCCCAAGCTGCACATGCTGAGAAAGGACGAGACATGCACAAGCGAATCCGAGCGATCGCGTTTGGCCTCGGGGCCGCGCTCTTCCTCTGGGGCACCAACGCCCCCGCCGAGAGCGCCACCGACAGCGTCGAGGTCAACCGCGAGGACATCGACATCGCGCGCCCCCACCCGGAGCCCCCGGCGGTGGAGTCGGTGATGGTGTTCAGCAACCGTTCCATTTTCGAACGCCCGGTCTATTGCATCGCCTGGA
Organism: Myxococcota bacterium; assembly: GCA_028284525.1. Taxonomy (GTDB): domain Bacteria; phylum Myxococcota_A; class UBA9160; order UBA9160; family PR03; genus JANQRO01. The sequence goes on from JANQRO010000026.1 coordinate 312, forward strand.
ACAAGAACGGGCACGTCGTAGGCCGCGCCCACACCAAGGTCCCGCCGATGGGGGTCCGCTACCTCCTCGCCTCGGACTTCGGCCAGCCCTTCCTGGGCTCGGCGCGCTGCAGCGCGCGAGGCCGCATCGTGGGCAACGCGTTCCTGCTGGCGCCGGGGCTCACCAACCTCCCCGTCGAAACCGGGTCCCTGGACCTGGTGGTGCGGATGCGCTTCGACCTGCTCGCCTACCGCCGCTAGGCGGCACCCGCCCGGAGTCCGCCCCTCGCTCGGTGGGCTCCGGGCCTCGAGGCGTCGGGCGCTCGCCGCTACTCGACCGGCGGGTACTCGTCGAACTGGGGCAGCGAGTCCTGGATCTCGTGCCAGCTGGCCTTCGACGTGACGAAGATATGGTGTCCCGGGCGCAGCGACGGCCGGTCTTCGAGGAGCCCCACCGCGACGAAGACCACGTCGGGCATGCCGTCGAAGCGGAACGTGAAGTTCGAGCCGCAGGTGTCGCAGAAGCTGCGTTCGACTTCCGGCGAGGAGCGGTAGCCGCGCACGTGCTCGGCCCCCGCTCGGACGTGGAGATCCGCTGAAGCCGCCTGCGCGTAGGTGGAGAAGGGTGCGCCGTGAGTCTTTCGACACATCGAGCAGTGACAGTTGCCGACGCCCTGGAGCGCTCCGCGGATCTCGAACTGGATGGCGCCGCAGAGACAGCTTCCCTCGATCATCTCGCGACCTCCCGTCTCGCGAGAGACGCTATCCGATCGACCCGACACCCGCAGTGCGGGGAGGCTCTAACGCAGGGACACCCGCAGTGCGGGGAGGCTCTAACGCAGGTTCCAGACCCACCACCCGGCGCCGACCGCCAGCAACCCGAGCAGCCAGCCCGGCCACGAGAACGCCCCGCGCTCCGGGGCGGCGTCGAAGACGGCGCGGTACCCCGGGTCGCCCGAGAGGAACTGCACGAAGAGCTCCGCGGCCTCGCTTGCCCCGAGTTCGAGCTCGGCGGGACGCGACGGTGAGCCGCCCGCCACCGCGGAGGCTTCGGTCTGGAGGAGGCACACGCCGTCGCGGGGCGCCGTGGCCCGCAGCTCGCCGAGGGTCCGGTCGCGCAGCACGAGGAACGCTGCGGGGTCGTGCTCGCCGCCGAACCAGCGGAGCAGAAAGTCTGGGCTCGGCCGTTCCGGCGAGACCTCTCCGTTGAGCAGGAGCTCCAACCCCGTCCTCCCTCGTCGCCGACGTCGTGTGGGACGCGTGGGCGCGTCGGCGTACCGCGGGCTGGATCGGCGCGCGACCGGACGGGCTTGAGTCGCGGGCGGGGCGATCGAGACGGACTCAGCGCTCCACGGCGAAGTACCCGGCGACGCGCCACGCCTCGGCGTTCTCGAGGCTGCACACGACGCGCTCCGCGAGGACGCGTCGCGCGAAGCGGCTGTCGAAGTCGAGCACGAAGTACACCCCCGGCGGCGCGTCCTCGAGCGCTTCTGCGTAGCCGTAGCGGCGCAGTTCCCGGACCTCGAAGGGGCCGAGGTCGCGCCGCATCGAGCGCAGGGTCTCGTTCCACGCCGGTCGACCCGCGCGCTCCTGGAGGTGCCGCGCCACCGAGGCCCAGGTCTCGTCGATGGCGCCGGCGTCGACCTGCGCCAGGAAGCCCTCGGCGAAGGCCACCGCCTGCTCGCGCAGCGCCGGGGGGCCGGGGTCGGGGGGGATGTCGTCGCCACCGAAGCGGGGCCACTCGCAAGCGGACAGGAGGGTCGCGAGGAGCAGCGCGCCGGCCACGCGCGCCCCGCTCCGGAGCGCCCTCACGGTGACTCCGACGCCCCGGCATCCGGCGCGCAGAGCTCGAGCTCGTGGCCGTCGGGATCGCGGAAGTAGATCGACACCGCCGGAATCCAATCGTGGACCACCGGACCCTCGACCTCGACGCCGCGCGCGCGGAGCCGTTCCGTCGCGGCCCCGAGAGCCTCGGCGTCGGCGCGAAACGCCAGGTGCTGCGCGGGCCAAGGACCGGGGTCCTCCTGCAGCACCACCATGCCCGCGCTCCCGCCCGCGCGGAGAAAGAGCCAGCGGCGCTCCTCGTCGCGGAGCCCCTCGGCGAGACCCAGGACCTCGCGGTAGAAGGACTCGGCCCGCTCGAGCTCGCGCACGCGGATCGCCACCTCGTAGACGCCGGTGATCTCCGTCATTCCATCCTCGCTCTCTCGACGCTTCGATCGGGTGCGCGCCAGAACTCGACCCAGCACGCCATCGGTCCGCGGAGCACCAGGTGGTGCTCCACCGTCGCGGGGACGACTCCCGGTGCGCCCGGCCGGAGCACCTCGTCCTCCGGCGCCTCACCCCCGACGTGGTACCCGATCTCACCGCGCTCGACGTGGATCAACGCCCAGACCCCGGTCTTGGTGGTGTGGGCAGACTGCAGCGCGCCCGGCAATGTCGTCTCGTCGAACACGGGTGTGCGCCGATAGGGCGCGAATCCTTCCGGCAGGACGCGACGATCGCAGAGCGCGCAGGGCAGTGTCTTCCCGAGCCGCGTCGCCCGGCCACCGGGACTCGTCACCCAGGGACGCTCGCGAAACGGTGGATCGTGGCGGACGTGTTGCCCGTGCCCGCACACGAGCTCCGCCACCCAGTCCGCGTTCGCGTCGCGGTGGAACCCGGTGATCTCTCGCTCCATCGCGGCTAGCACCCCGCCCCGAGCCCGGAACGGAACACGCGGGTCACCCCAGCGACCATCGCGTGACGACGACGTCGCCTAGCTCGCCGCCGCACCAAAGCGCTTCGCGGCCCGCGCGCGGGCCTTCGCGGCCTCGACCTCGCGGTTGCGGGGCGCGGACGTCGTGGTGAGGGCCGCGAGCAGCGCCTGGGCCGCCGTGGCGACTTCGTCGACCGCGAGGTCGAAGGCCTCCCGATTGGCCTGGGAGGGTTTCTGGAACCCGCTGAGTTTGCGCACGAACTGCAGCGACGCCGCCCGCACCTCGTCGTCGGTGGCGGGAGGATCGAAGTTGAAGAGCGTCTTGATGTTGCGACACACGGCGGTCTCTCCTGGGGCTCGCCCCGAGCCTACCCGCCCGGCGCGAGCCGCGCCGACGGGAGGCTTGGCGGCGGGCTCACTGCGTCGGGGCCTCTGCGTCACCCCCGGAGCCGATCGCCCGGTAGATCCCCGCGCCCAGGACCCCGCCCGCCAAGGGGGCGATCCAGAAGAGCCAGAGCTGCGCCACGGCTTCGCCACCGACGAAGAGCGCCACGCCGGTGCTGCGCGCCGGGTTCACCGAGGTGTTGGTGACCGGGATGCTCACCAGGTGGATCAGGGTGAGCGCCAGCCCGATCGCGATCGGTGCGAAGCCCGGCGCTGCCCGGCGATCGGTGGCGCCGAGGATCACGACCAGGAAGCCGGCGGTCATCACCACTTCGGTGACCAACCCCGCGACGAGTCCGTAGCCCCCGGGTGATCGGTCGCCGTAGCCATTGCTCGCGAACCCCGCGACGACGTCGAAGCCCGCCGCACCGCTCGCGATCACAAAGAGCACGGCGCCGGCGAGCACCGCCCCAGCGACCTGTGCCGCCACATAGGGGACGAGCTGCGCGGCGGGGAAGCGCCCCCCCGCCCAGAGCCCCACGGACACCGCCGGGTTGAGATGACAGCCGGAGATGTGACCGATCGCGAAGGCCATCGTGAGCACCGTGAGGCCGAAGGCCAACGACACGCCGAGCAAGCCGATGCCCACCTCGGGAAACGCCGCCGCCAACACCGCGCTGCCGCAACCCCCGAGCACCAGCCAGAAGGTCCCGAATGCCTCTGCGAAATACTTCTCCATCATCCTCGCTCCCGGCGTCGACCGCCCGCGGCGGGTCCCGGCGGTCGTCCCTCCGCCGATGGGCGCCGACCGGGCTCGCGTGTCTCTCGCACGCGGGCGCGCGGCAGAGGATACCGACGCTCAGTTCCCACCGCGCCAGGCGCGGATCCCGCGCGCCAGCAGCACCCCGTGGGAGAAGAGGATGCACGGCACCAGGAAGGTCGGCAGCAACCCGAGGGGGAGCTCGAGGAGTGCGTCCATCGAGCCCGGCTCCTCGAGGGCGAGACGACGGGCGGTGCGCACCACGAAGAGGATGTCGAGGAGACCGAGCAGGTTCCAGACCTGAATCGCCGGCGACCCCGCGCGGGGCTCGCTGCGAAACACCGCGAGCAAGAGCAGCGCGAGGCTCGCGACGACGATGTCGCCGATTCCCCCGAGCACGGCGAAGGCGAAGGGGAGCCGGCCCGCATCGTAGAGCGCCAAGAAGTGGACGCCCACGAAGCGCGTGAGGTGGAAGGCCAGCACCACGCGGGGGGGAACGCGGCCCGTCCAGTCGCGGAAGGTCGGCGAGAGCGCGTAGCCGACCCCGAGGGCTCCGGTGAGCCCCGCGAGCAGGGTCTGCGGAAACGGCGCCGGTGCCACGTGCAGCCCGCCGAGCGCGGTGAAGAGCGTCGCCGCTCCGAGCCAGAGCGCCAGCGCGACGAGCGCGACGCGGTGGCTCACGCTCGGTCCCCGACCCGAGCCCGGGCGCCCCGCGCGTGTCGGGTCACGGCCGCGGGTCGACCGCGGGCGCCGTGTCATCGCCCGTTGCCTCGAGCTCGACACGCTGCAGGGTTCCCGTAAAGCTCGGTGCCGTCGGACGGAGCTTCGCGAAGACCGTCGCCCGGCGCTCTGCATCGTCCTCGACGGCGCGACCGTGACCCTGCAGCGTGTCGCCGCGGATCCAGACGGTCACCGCAGCGCCCGCGTCGCGCAGCTCGCGCCACCACGGAAAGTCGGCACCGGCGTACACCGTCTGGCCTTCGCGCAGGTAGTTCACCGGAATGCGCTTGCCCGAGGGCAGGGTGAGCAGCATGACCTTGCGCGCGCGCTCTCCGTCGGGATCCTCGCGAAGCTCTCGGGCGACGCCCGCGTTGAGCACCCGGCTTCCCAGCGACAGCGCCACGCCGAGAGCGGCGAGACACAGGACGACAATGCCGAGTACGCGCAACCGATCGACCTCGGGCGCCGGAGAGAAGGGCAGCGGGCCGAGGGAAAACGTAGCGCCGTCCCCGAGACGACCCCAACGACCTCGTCCTCCACCCGGAGCGCCGCGGAAGTTGGCTCGGCGTAGGAGCGGAAGCGTTCAGTCGCGGGCGCTGCGTTCCTGGAGATGGAACATCCCCATCAACGCCGGGTAGACGGCGAGGGCGAGAAACCCACCGCGAAAGGACCAGCCGGGGAGGGTCTCGCCAGCGACCCAGACCGCGGCGAGGGCGGCGACCGCGCTCGCCCCCGACACCGCGATCAGCAGCTGGAGGGCGGGATAGGGGGCCCAGCGCTCGCGTCGACGCCACAACACGACGCCCAGCGCGTTGGGGACGAGACCCAGGACCAGGACGAGGGCGCCTACGCTCGCGCCCCGCGCGAGCAGCAGGCCACCGAGGAGCAGCAGCCAGAGCGTCCCGCCGAGTTGGCCGCCGAACCATCCACCGCGGTTCCACTGGAAGCGTCGCGAGGGCATGGGATCGGTTGCGCTCGGTTCCACGTCAGGACGATCGGCTCCGCGTCGGTGTGACTTGACACGGTAGCCGGTCGCGAGGCGAAACAGCGCACGGCCGCCGCCGGGAGCGTTGCGCTCACGGGCCGATGCGCCAACGGCGGAGCGCGGGCGCCCGATCCGCCGCGGCGGCTCGCGCGCGTCGCCGGAACCCGGCGAAGCTCGGTGTCGTGTCGAAGCGGAACAGGTGGGACGGGCAGCGGCAGTCCGACGCGCCGAAGCGGGGCAGCGGCACCCGGACGCGGGGGCTCGCGGCCAGAAGGGCTGCCCACTCGCACTCGTCGCCCGCCGGGTCCTCGGCGAACCACACCTCGGCGAGGGCAGTGTGTCGGCTCACCGCATCGATGTGCCAGCGGGGCGAGCGCCGCCGCACCGCGCGGTGGGTGCCGACCCGCGCCGCGAGACCACCGGGGCCCCGTGCGCTTCCGACGTAGACGTAGACGCCGGGCACGAGCTCGAGCCGACCGAGTGCCCCGACCCGGACACGGCGCCGCCGCGCGGCGGCGAGGATCAACACGTAGGTGCCCGGCCGGCGGGGAGGCGATCCGGGAGCGTGGCGCCGGGCGCCCGCGGCGTCGCGGGAGCGCTCAGCCACCGTCCGCTCCCGCGCGGCGTCGCCGGCGATCGTGGAGCTCGATCGCGAATCCCCGCCTGGCGTCGAGCCACGGGCCGTCGACCCGGCTCGCCGACGCGCTCATCGGAGCCGCGAGAGGAGGGAGAGGATTCCCGAGAGCAGCAGACTCACCACCACACAGCTCGTGATCGGGACGAAGAGTCGGAAGCCGGGGCGCTCGATCCGCAGATCACCCGGGAGCTTGCCGAGGAGCGGAATCCCCGGCGCCCACTGCAGCAACGCGCCCACGGCGAGCAGCGCGATTCCGAGGGTGACGAGGGCGCGCGGGATCGGATCCATCGTCGGCGCCCTACGCGACCACGACCCCCTTCCAGAAGGCCACCCGCCCGCGGATCTCGGCGGCGGCGGGCTTGGGGTCGGGGTAGGTCCACGCCGCGTCGTCGTTGCGCGCCCCGTCGACCTGGAGGCTGTAGTACGAGGCCTCTCCCTTCCACGGACACACCGAGGTCGTGGCGCTCTCCTCGAAGAACTCCCGCACGATCGAGTCGGCGGGGAAGTAGTGGTTGCCCTCGACGACGACGGTGTCGTCGCTCTCGGCGATGATGCGGTCGTTCCAGATGGCCTTCATAGGAATGCTCCCGGTCGGTGGTGGCGCCCTCAGTCTACGCCAGCGACGCCCGGTGGGCCCCGCGGTCTACGTGAAGATCGCGCGGACGAGCACCCGATGCAGCGCGAAGCCCGCGACCAGGACCACACACCCCAGCGCGTAGGCCTGCCAGAAGCCGAGGCCCAGCCGATTGGCGAGCAGGAAGGGCACGAAGAAGCCCAGGCTCACCGGGATCGCCGCGAAGATGCTCCTCGCCAGGGTGACGGCCGCCTGGGGATCGCCGTGTTGGTGGTACGAGATGGGGAGCACCAGCATCGTCGCGAGGGGAAGCGCCACGAGGAAGCCGGCGGTGATCGGGTAGCGGCCCGCGAGCCACCCGGCGAAGCCGATCACACAGGCCGACACGAGAATGTGGATGGCAACGGTCACGCTCGTCCTCCCTTTGTGACGCGCTCAGTCGAAACGGAGCGTGGCGAGCGCCGCGACCGGCGCCCCCCACACGAGAACGACGAAGAGCGCCGCGTCTTTCAGCATCGCCCGCCCGCCGGACCTCCACCCGGCGAGCCAGGGCTCGCCCGACCCCCACCACCGGTGCACCGCGTAGCCTAAAGCACGCGTAGAGCGCCGCCGTGGGTGCGGCGAGGAGCAACCCGGCGGCGAGCAGCCAGCGCGGTCCGCCGTAGAGCAGCGAGTCGATCCCTGGCACCTCGGGGAGACCCGCATCGGGTCCGAGCCCGACGACGACCCCCGACGGCGCCGCGGCGGGGAGCGCGGCGAGCCCGACCAGCACCCGTGTGTGGACCGCGCCCACCCGACACTGCCCCTAGACGCCCTCTCGCCGCTGCGCCGCGATGGTCGAGAGGGCGCAGCGCACACCGTCGCGGCCGGCGGCAACGTCCCGGGCACCGATCGCCATCGTCTCGGGGCGATCGCTCAGGGTCTGCTCGGGGGGCATCGGGTCTCCTCCGCGTCGTTCGCGACCCCTGGGGTCCGCGCAGAAGCTACCCGGTGCGTCTCCGCTCTGCCGGGCGCACGGCGAGGCCCTGGACGCGACCCCCTCTACGCGCGGGTCGGAGCCTGCGCGAGCGGGCGGTGCCGCGTCTAGGGACCGCGGCGCCGAGGGGACTCGCCCGTCTCGACGCACCCGCCGCGCTCGACGAAACGGCGGATGTCGCCGCGGCGAATCATCCGGCGGACGGCGAGTTCCTCACGCAATCCGCGCATCGCGGCTCGGTACTCGCGGCCGATCGACAAGTCCTGGACCTGGCCCTCGAGAGCGCCGTTCTGGAGCCGTTTCGCCACATCGACGTAGAGCTCCGCACCCACTTCGACGCAGCGACCGAACACCGCGTGGAGCCCGTCGTCCGCCCGGAGCGTGGCGCGCCCCGTGGCGTACACCTTCCCCGCGTCCACCGCCGCGACACACTCGTGGACCGTGGCGCCGAGCATGTGGAGTTCTCCGGTGTAAAGCGGCCAGAACGCGCAGTTGGTCCCGCGGTAGTAGGGCGAGATGCCCGTGTGCATGTTGAGCGCCGGCAGACGGCTCTTGGAGAGCATTCGCTTGCCCACGATGCCGGTGCCGTAGACGAGTAGACAATCCGCCTCCGTTTCACCGACCCGGTCGATCGACTCACGCCGATTGATTCCGCGGAGCTCGCGGACGAGGTCGGCTCGCTCGATCCGTCGCCCGTCGTCGCCGAACACCGTGTCGAGTTCGCGAACCCGGGCGGCCGCGTCGCCGCAGAGCTCGCGAACGACGCGGATTCCGAGCTTCGAGACGAGTTGGCCGACCGTGTAGCGTTTCCACAGACGCTCGATGCGCTGACGTCGCGTCTGCGGCCGTCCGCGGTCGACGAAGATCGCGTGGAGACCCACACCGCGCGCGAGGGCGTTCGCGACGTAACGGTGCTCCGCACCGTTACCCGTGAGAAGAACCAGCCGCATCGGGTCCTGCCCAGTTCTCGTCGAGGAGACGCGGCCGCAGCAAGGCGGCCAGGTGGAATCGAAGGCTCTTCGCCTTGAGGAGTCGTCGGGCGGCGAGGTCGCGCTCTCTGGTCGCCTGGATCAGGTCGAGCACCAGCCAGCCGGGTGTCCGCAGCGCGATCCCGGCCGCGACCACCGCGTTGGCCGCCCAGCCCGAGATCCACCCTCGCCATTTGTAGAGGAAACGAAGCTCCCCGCGGTGGTTGGCGAACGCGGCCCACGCCGCGAGTCGCGGAGTCTTCGCGCTTCCACCGTGGTGGTGGACGATCTCCGCCCCCGGAAAGAACATGGTCTTCCAACCCGCCCGTTTGAGCCGGTAGCAGAGGTCCGTTTCCTCAGCGTACATGTAGTAGCCCTCGTCCAGGAGAGGCTCTTCGGTGATTGCGGCACGGCGGATCATGAAGAAGCTCCCCATGACACAATCGACCTCGCGCGCCGTCTCCCACGACCGATGCCCGTAGCGGTTCCAGTCGAGGAGGTAGCTCCCCCGAAAGAGCTGCGAGAGGTAGAACGAGGTGAGGACCGAGCCGAACACGCTCGGAAACCGAAAACAGCTGCTCTGCACACGCCCGTCGGCGTAGCGGAGGCGACACCCCACCACCGCCGTGTCGCGTTGCTCTTCGAGAAAGCCGACGCTGGCCCGAATCGCGTTGGCCTCGACACGAGTATCGCTGTTGAGGAGCAGGACGTAGTCGGCGCGGGCGGCGGCGTAGCCCTGGTTCACCGCGCGTCCGAACCCCAGGTTGCTCTCGTTGCACAACAGCCGGACCGCGGGAAAACGTTCCCGCACCATTGCCGCGCTTCCATCGCTCGAGGCGTTGTCGACGACGATCACCTCGATGCCCTCGCCAGCTGCGCCCAGACTCTCGAGACATGCGGCGAGGAGCTCGCGTGTGTTCCAGTTCACGATCACCACGGACACCCAAGGCAGATCGCGGTCCTTCCGCTCGAGCACGCCCTGTGTCACGACGCGCTCTCCCGCGTCTCTGGCCGGCTCCCCCATGCGGCCAGACGACGCAGCCGGGGAAGCACCTCGAGCTCGGCGAAGGTCTCACTGTCCGCCGCCGAGCGCATGCTCACGCGATAGATGCACTCGAGGTCGAGCTCCGCGGGGTTTGGCAACGCGTGGACGAGAAAACACGAGCCGTGGGACGTCTCCCGCAGGCACGCACGAAGAGCGGGCGTGTAGTCGGCCAACGACCCGTAGGGCACGCTAAACGACCGCACCGGGGAGCCGGTCAGCGTCTCGAGCATCTCTTGGTTGCGCCCCACCTCGTCTGCGAGGTCGGACTCGTCGAGCCCACGGCAGAAGACGTGAGAGTAGGTGTGGTTGCCCACCTCGATGCCGTAGCGCGCCAAGCCGCGGAGCTCGTCGCGGCTGAGGTAGAGGTCGGCGTCGCGCGCGAGCGCGGCTGCGTCGAGCCCGGTGGCATCCAGGAGCTCTGCCTTGAACCTCTGCGTCTCGCCGCGGGTCAGCCGCGTACAGATCCCTTGGATGACGCCGGTGAGGTCATCGGGTCGGCCCGCTTTCGCGAGGCGTTCGCCCCCCGCGACACGGGCCGCCGACTCGATCGGCTTCATACCGCGGGTGTTCAGCACGTAGCAGAGCAGATTGTCGAGACTCAGATCCGCGTTGTCGAGGAACGCAGCGTTCACGAAGAAGAGCCCGGGGACTCCGTGCTCGGCGAGGACCGGCGCCGCGACCCGCGGCACCGACGCGTACGCGTCGTCGAAGGTCACGAGGACCGGTCGCGGCGGCAACGGGCGCCCGGCGTCGAGGAGCGTGTCGAGGCTGACCGGGTCGTAGTGCTCGGCGAGGAACGCGACGCGTTCGGCGAAGCGCTCGCGGGGGCAACGCAGCGCGAGCCCATCGGTGAAGGGCGTGTCCGTATCGGCGATATGGTGGAACAACACGACGCGAAGCCCGTAGTTCGGCCCGAGAGCGCGCACGAGGGTGTCGCGCCACGGGACCCTCCACAGGAGGGAGGAGAGCGTGTGGGGGATGGAGCCCATATCGGTGCAGCTCGTTTCGGGTGTGTCTTCGCGCAACTTTAGCCCGCGATGCGCACCGCAGAGGGCGCCCACGAGCCGCGGCCGACGTCGTCTATGCCTCGTCGGGTCGCACGAAGAGGATGCGCACGAGCACGAAGGCCGCGAGAACCAGGTGCCAGAGAAGTCCGTAGAGAAAGAGCGCCCGCCACGCGCCCGGGAACCCGCCCGCCACGACGATTCCCTGCGTTGCGATCCCGAGTAGCGCACCGACCCGCAGGGCCCACCCGACTCCGGGGGAGAGGGCCGAGTGCTGGGACAGGTCGACCCGGCGCAGCCGAACGAGGCTCGCGCCCAGCCCGTAGAGGCCGCCCCCCAAGAGCACCGCCGAGCCGACCCGGATGGCGGATCCCGACGAGAGACCCGCCCAGTGGGAGGCGGCCGCAAAGAGCGAGCCGAAAAAGGCGAGGAAGGCGGCGTGGAGCATGACCCGGGTGCGGATGGCGTCCGCGGGCGCCCACTCGCCGGAGCCCCGCCGCAGCGCCACCGCGACGCTCGCGAAGCCCGCGAGACCCACACTGACCTCGGCGATGAGCGAGATGGCTTCGATGGGATGGCGTCCTGGGTCGGTGTTCAGCTGGGGTCACCGTCGAACTGTTTGGCACCCTCGGGAATCGTGCACCACGAAGGCTTGGTCGCGACGTGTTCGTGGAATCCGATCTCGACCCCCAGGTCCTCGTCGAAACAGTCGACCGGAATCGGAAACGTCCCCTCGCTCGTCGTGATCTCGCCCAACGACGTCCCGCATCGCCCGCAGAAACAGCGGACGTACTTGAACCCGGCCTCGGGCGTGTACTCGACGATGCTCTCGCGACCGCGCTCGAGGGTGAAGCTCTCCGCGTCGACCATCGCGAAGGGCGTGGCACCGACCTTGCGACACCGCGAGCAGTAGCAGGCGCCGACCAGCTCGGGCGCGGTCGACACCGAGAACCGCACCGCCCCACAGCAACAGCTTCCTTGGATCATGGTTCGCCCCTACAACGTCTGCAGCGTCTCGACCGTCAGATCGTTGCGCACGTTTCCGGTGTTCAGGGTCGAAGCCGGCTCGAGGAGGAGGACGTGGGCTTCCTCGTCGGCGACGGGCTTGTGCTCGACACCGCGGGGCACGATGAAGAACTCGCCTTCTTCGAGCTCGACCCTGCGGTCGCGCAGGTGGATCGCAAGACGTCCGCGGATCACGAGAAAGAGCTCGTCCTCGTCCTCGTGGTGGTGCCAGACGAACTCGCCCTCGAGCTTCGCCAGCTTCACGTGCTGCCCGTTGAGCTCGCCCACGATCCGGGGGTTCCAGTGATCGGCGAACTGGTCGAGCTTTCGCGCGAGGTTCACCTTATCCTTGGCGTCACCATGCATCGATGGCGTCCTCCTTGGGCGGTCCGCGGCCGGACGACACGGGTACCCGAGAGGCTACTGCGCCCGCGCCGGCCCACACCAGGCACCCTTCTGGGGCGCCGGTCAGCGGGCGGGGTCGCGGAAGATCGTCCGGTAGATCCGGTCGACCCCCTCGTCGGTGAGCGCGTTGCGGAGCTCGGCCGGGCTGCGATCCCCCCCTGCGATCGCCGCCTCGATCACCGCCCCGTGCGGCGCCTGCCAGACCTGCCGACAGTGGAAATAGGTCGTGCTCTCGCACCATTTGGGGTGACCGGTCTTCTCCTGGTTGGGGACGGGGTCGCGGTAGGGACCCGCCGTCGAGAAGAGCGGGACCCAGTTTCCCGACTGCTCGTCTGCAGCGATGCAGACGAAGAAGTGGGCCCCCTGGACCCGATAGGACCCGTTCTCGGAGCACCTCCCGCCGCTCGCCTCCAGCTCGTCGGAGTCGAGATGGAGCACCAGGCCGTCGCGGATCTCGTGCGCCTCGATCATTCGTCCCGCTGTCTAGCGATTCGGAACTCGAGACGCTCTCCGGTGGACGGATCCTTGGCTTCCCGAGGGGCGACGACGTAGATCGCCGGTTTGGCGTCGAGCAGCTCCCGCTCTAGCGTGGAGATCGCGTCGGGGGCGGCGAGCGGCCCAGGGCGTGGGAGGGCGCGCGATGAAGGGGGTGCGGATCACGCTGGTGATCGTCGTGGTCTATGCGGGGCTGGTGGCGGCCTTCGAGTCGATGCTCGGGCTGGTGCAACCGGCAGGGGCGACCACGCTGGTGATCACCACGGTGGACGCGGCGGGACGGCCGAGCGACCGGGTGTTGACACGCCTCGAGAGCGAGGGGCGGCTCTACGTCGCCGCGAACCACTGGCCGCGGCGCTGGTACCGCCAGGCGCTGGCCCACCCCGAGGTCCGGGTGACGATGGACGGGGCGACCCGGGACTTTCGAGCGGTCCCGGTCGAGGGTGCCGAGCACGACCGCGTCCACCGCGAGCACGCACCGGGCGCGGGCTTTCGGGTGGCGGTGGGCTTCGCCCCGCGGCGCATCCTGCGCCTGGATCCGCTAGCGCAAGACGGTGGATCGGGCGGCGCGCCCGATCCGGGTGCTGCGGCCGGCGGAGACGGGACGGGGGTGGCTCCCGAGGGCGCCGAAGCCGCAGCACC
>JANQRO010000031.1 GCA_028284525.1 Myxococcota bacterium
GGAGGACTCGCCAGCCGGCGGGGCCCCGGCGGGGCCCTCGACCTTCGCGTCTTCCGGCGACGGCGAGGCGGGCGGGGCGGGCGGCTCCCGTCCCGGTCCCGGCGGCCCCGAGTCCCGAGACGCCTCCCGTTCCGGTCCCGACGGCCCCGGGTCCCGAGACGCCGGAGCAGCCCGTTGCGAAGGACGCCCGCGATGCCGCCGCGCCCCAGGCTCCACCCCCCGAATCGACGCCGGACGAGCGCCCGGAGCCGCCCCCGGTGCCCCCGACGACCGCCCCTCCGCGGCCGGGCCCCGCCCGGGCATCGGAGACCGCACCGAGCCCTCGGTCTCGGGGCGGCACCTCGGAGTCCCTCTCCGAGCTCTTCGAGCTCCTCGGGCGGATGGAGGAGCGTCTGGCCGTGATGGAGCGAGAGCTCCGCGAGACCCGCGCCGAGGAACGGGCGCTCCGCGAGCGGAGCATCGCCCAATCCGAAGAGCTCCGGGCCCAGCGCGTCGCGGTGGCCCGCCTGTTGCGCCGCCCGCGGAGCGCGCCGAGCACGCACACCAGCAGCCGCTCGCCGTCAAGTTCCTGAGGAGAACGCCCGATTTACAGCGGCGGAGCCCCCCGGCACGACCGCGGGGGCGGTGGACGGCCGTTGCGGAAACGAATTGCCATCGTCGGGTCCTCCGCGGAGGGCCTCGAGCTGATCCCGCCCCTCGAGGCGAACCCCGAGGTGGAGGTCGCCGCCCTCGTCGTGAGCGATCTCGACAGCGGGCTCGAGACGCTGCGCGATGCCTTCCCCGAGCTCGCCGCCCAGTACGCCGAGCGCCTCACCACCGATCTCGAGGCCGCCCTCGCGCTCCCCGGGCTCGCGGCCGTGGTGGACGCGGAGGCCACGGCCCGCCAGCGCAGCCGCTTCGAACGCGAGCGCGATCTCCAGGTGACGACGCCGGCGCTGGCGCGGCTGCTCTACGCTTTCGGGCCCGTGGACGCGTTCACCAAAACCGATCTCCTCCACGCGCTGCGCGAGATCCTCGACTCCTACGATCTCGCCCTCGACCGTCGCGGGCTGCTGAGCCGGGTGCTCCAGGTCGCCGTCGCCGCGACGGGCGCCGACCGCGGCTCGTTGATGTTGTGGGACGACGACGAGCGGTCGCTCCAGCTCGAAGTCGCGATGGGCATCGAAGAGGAGCTCCACGAAAAGATCCGCATGCGTTCGGGGGAGGGCATCGCCGGTCGGGTCTTCGCCCTGGGCCGCCCGATCCTGCTCCACGGCAAGGCGGACCAGCGACGCTACGACATCATCCGTGAACGCGACGACGTCGAATCGGCGATCTCGGCACCGCTGGTCTACGCGGGGGAAGTGCTGGGTGTCTTGAACCTCTCTCACGCCCGGGACCGCGACGTCTTCGACGAGGAGGACCTCGACTTCGTCGAGCAGCTCGCGCGTCTCGACGCCCGGCTGATCGCCCGGGCCGAGGAGTTCCACGGGCTGCGCCGCGAGTCCGAGGCGTTGCGGGCCGAGTCCGAGGTACACCGCATCCTGTCGGCGGACTCCCCGTTGGCCGACCGGCTGCGCGCCCTGTGCCGCGAGCTCGCCCAGGAGGCGGGGGGTGTCGCCCGTCTGTACCTGCACGACCCGGATCTCGAGGCGTTGGTGCTCCAGGCCGCGTCCACCTCGGCCAACCCCTTCGGCCCCCGCGAACGCATCGGCTTCGGCGAAGGCGTCGTGGGGCTGGTGGGCGAGAACCGCCGCGAGGCCGTCCTGCGCGGGGCGAACGGGGGGCGCGCCATGGCTCTGATCGCGCTGCCGCTGTGCCGCGCCGACGAGCTCCTGGGGGTCGTGACCCTCGAAGGCGACAGCGGGAGCCAGGGCATCGAGCTCGAGCGGCTGCGCTCCGCCGTGGCCGCTGCGGCCAACGATCTGGCCGACCATGTTCGCGGGGCGCGTCTCGAGCGCGCATCCCAACGCCAGACCCAGCTCACCGAGATCGTGGCGCGTCTCGCGACCCACACCGACCGCGACGAGCTCTGCGCGGCCGCCGCCGAGGAGGCGACCCTGCTCCTCGAGGCGCAGGACGCCGTGCTGCGGCTGCGCGACGAGGCTTCCGGTCGCTTCCGCATCGTCGCGTGGAGTGGCGTCGGCGCGTGGCGCGAGGCGAGCCTCGCCCAGCTCGAGAAATCCCTCGCCGCCGACTGCATTCGCGCCCGCGGGCCGCTGCGCGTGCCGAACCTGGGGGCCCAAGGGGGCCCTGGCGCCGCGG
The DNA here is from genome assembly GCA_028284525.1 of Myxococcota bacterium. Taxonomy (GTDB): domain Bacteria; phylum Myxococcota_A; class UBA9160; order UBA9160; family PR03; genus JANQRO01. Next base: position 2,245 of record JANQRO010000031.1, read on the forward strand.
TCGACGCGGCGATGGTGCTGCCCCTCGCCCGAGACGGCAAAGCCGTCGGGAGCCTCTCGGTCCTGGGCAAGGTTCCCGAGGAGCCCCTGCTGGGAGAGTGCTTCGACGGCGAGGACGAGAAGCTCCTCGCCCAGCTCGGCAACCACCTGCTCATGGCCCTGGCCGATCTCGACCACCGCCGGGAGCGCACCGGTGGCCACCGACCGGACCCGGCGACCGGGCTCGCCGGGGCGGGTCGCTTCCGGGAACGACTCGACGAAGAGCTCGCGCGATCCAGCGGGCGCGGCCACGCCCTGGTGCTCTTCTCGCTGCAGCTTCGCGGTCTCGACGCCCTGGCGGACGAGGGGCGCGGTGACGACGGGGAGGCTCTCGCGGCGCAGATCGCGGACGCGTTGCGTGGCTCGCTGCGCGAGTTCGACGTGGTGTCGCGTCAGGGGCCCGATCAGTTCAGTGCCCTGGTGCCCGAGCCGGACGGGGCGATTCCCGAGATCGCCACCGCGTTGGGCCGCGCCGTCCGAGAGACCCTCGACGCACACCCGGACACCGGCGGGGGGATCGACTTCAGCCTGGGCTACGCCGTCTTTCCCGAGAACGGAGACGACGCGGAGTCGTTACTCACCCGCGCCGCGGAGGCGCGGATCGATGCCCTCTAGCGGATTGCGGTGTCGCCTCCCGCTTGCTCCGACGCTTCGAGATCCTCGCCGGCGACCGCCATCTGGGCCGGCGTCGCCGACTCGGCCTCGGGGGGATCCGCCGGCGCTTCGGTGGCCGTGATGCAGCCGGTCAAGAGCAGGACGCAGAGCGCTTCGAGCATGGATCGGCTCCTCGGGGCGTTCTCCTCCTGTTGTCGGCCGATCCGGCCGAGGGGCTTTAGGCCCAAACGCCTTGTTTCGGTGATCCCGGTCACGGTCGTTCCACCACGGGCGCCTCGTCGCCAAACGCGGCGCCCCGGGGAAACGCCGTGATAGAATCGCCCGCCCAGCGCGCCGGAGGGGCCATGGAGTACACGAGGATCGAGGACGTCATCCGCGCCCGCGGGCTCCGCCTCGTCATCGTGCAGGGGGTGCCGAGCCCCTGGAGCCAGGCGGCCAAGGCCTTTCTCGAGCTCAAGCAGCTGCCCTTTCTCGTCGCTCCCCAGATCCCCCGGCAGGCGAACGAGGCCCTCTACGCGTGGTCGGGGCAGCGGGGCGGGCCGGTCCTCGCCTACGAGGACGAGACGCCGCGACACCACTGGGCGGACATCCTCCACCTCGCCGACCGTCTCGCCCCGGAGCCGCGTCTGATCCCCACCGACGCCCGGGACCGGGCCGCCATGTTCGGCTTCGCCCACGAGATCTGCGGCGAGCTCGGGCTGGGCTGGTGTCGGCGTCTGCTGATGCTCAAGCCGCCGATGGAGGGAGGCCACCCGACCGAGGACGTCGCGGTGATGGCGCAGCGCTACCGCTACGACGCCGCCGACGCCGAGGCGGCGCCGGAGCGCATCGTGGCGATCCTCCGCGCCCTCCACGAGCAACTCCGCGGCCAGCGCGCCCGGGGGAGCCGCTTCCTGGTCGGCGAGGGGCTCTCCGCCGTGGACATCTACTGGGCCGCCTTCGCCAACATGTTCGACCCCTTGCCCGACGCGCTCTGTCCGATACCCGCGGACGCCCGCCCGCGCTTCACCAACCAGGATCCACTGGTGGCGGAGGCCCTCGAGAAGGGTCTGCTCGAGCACCGCGACTTCATCTGCGAGGAGTACTTTCGGCTCCCGATGGAGTTCTGAGCGCCCACACCCGGCGTCGGGTCGCGGGGCTAGCGCCCCTCGAACTTCGGGGCGCGTTTGGCGAAGAAGGCCTCGATCCCTTCCTTCGCATCCCGCGTGTGGGCCATCGCCGCGATGGTGCGGGTTTCGAGCTCCATCTGTGTCTCGAGGCTCTCGCCCAGGCTGCCCACCACCATCCGCTTGACCCCGCCGATCGCCTCGGTGGGCCCCGCGGCGAGCTGGGTCGCCAGCGCCCGGGCTTCGGGGAGGACGGCGTCGTCGGCCACGACGCGGTTCACCAGGCCCCACTCGGCCGCCTCGGCGGCGCTCAGCACCCGGTTGGTCAGCATCAGCTCGAGGGTGCGGTGCGAGCCGAGCATCCGGGGCATGAAGAAGGTGGAGCTACCGTCGGGGGTGAGCCCCGCCTTGGTGTAGGCCATGGTGAACTTCGCCGACTCGGCGGCGATCGCGAGGTCGGTGCTGCACACCAGGCTGAAGCCCGCCCCCGCGGCGGTGCCGTTGATCGCGCCGATCAACGGCGCTCGCATTCGCACCAGCCGTGAGATCCCCGCGTGGAGATAGGTCGTCATCTCCTTCAGCAGGGCCGCCATCCGGTCCCCGGCCTTGGCGAAGGAGCCCAGGTCACCCCCCGCGGAGAACATCTTGCCCGCGCCGGTGAGCACCACCGCGCGCACGGCGGGGTCTTCGTCGCAGCGGATCGCGAGCTCCATGAAGTCGCGAGAGGTGTCGAGGTCGAGGGCGTTGGCCGCGTCGGGTCGGTTGAAGGTGAGCTGCGCCACTCCGTCCTGCAGCTCGAAGAGGATGTTGTCGGCCATGGGTCGCGCCTCGCTCTCGGGTCCTGTGGCCCGCGCGCCGGTGGGGGGGCGGGCCGCCCACGATACCGGAGGGCCTGTCGCAGCGCCCCGCGCGGGGCACGGCGCCGCGCTCTCCGGCGGGTTTGCCCGCGCGCCCCGCGCGCAGCCCGCCCGCAGGGTTCGCCCGCGCACCGGGTGCTCAGTCCGCCGGCGCCAGACCCGCGACGGCGATCGCCCAGGCGTCCACCGTGTCGAAGCCTCGACGCTCTCCCTGCTGCTCGAGGTAGAGCGTCTCGATGCGCGGCGGACCCCCGGGTCCTTCGGGCACCACCACGATTCCGAAGTGGATGCCGTTGCTGCGCTCGGCGCGCGCCTCGACACAGCGCCCGGCGGCACAGGGGGCGAGTCCCCAGCGCGGGACCGAGGGCGCGGCGACGGCGGCCAGCCAGATGTCGAAGCGTTCCGCCGGCAGCGTCTCGTCGAGACGGGCCGCGGGCAGGGCCCGGACCGTCTCGATGGGCGCCGGCCCCTCCGTGCAGGCCACCGCGAGCAGCAGCGCCGTCGCGACTAGTCGAACAGCTTCTTCCCCGTCGAGAAGAGCAGAAAGACCACCGCCCCGAAGACGAAGATGCCCGCGGCCAGGTGGAAGGGCGCGGCGAAGCTCCCGGTCTGGTCGACCAGATATCCGGTGATGGTGATGCCGATGATCCCCGGGATGGTCCCCGCGGTGTTGGTCACGCCGAGCAGGACGTCCGCGTAGCGCGGCGCGATGTCGAGGTGGTTGGTCGCAAAGCCCGAGAGCACGAAGGAGAGGGCGCCCAGCGCGCAGCACATGTACACGATCGCCAGGGTGGTCTGCCCGGGCTCCACACCGCTCACGAGCATCAGGAAGCCGGCGGCGCCGAGCAGCCCGATCGTCTGTTGCTGTTTGCGCACGTAGGTGACCGAGAAGCCCCGGTTGATCATGGTGTCGGCAATCCACGCGGCGACGTTGCTCATCACGAACATCGAGAGCCAGGGCGCGGCCGAGGCAAAGCCCGAGTCGCGCAACGAGAGCCCGAGCTCGGACACGAAGTAGCTCGGGAGCCACGCGAGCAACACGTAGAAGCCCCAGTTGGCGCAGAAGTGGTTGACGATGATCGACCACACCGCGATCGAGGAGAAGATCTTCTTGTAGGGCACGAAGTCCGGGGGCTCCGGTGGCGCCGCCGTCGCCTCGATGTAGGCGAGCTCCTCCGGGCTGATCGAGGGGTGCGCTTTGGGCGTGTTGTACACCCGCCACTGCCAGAAGACGAACCACACGAAGCCCGTGCTGCCGAAGAGGTAGAACACCGCCGGCCAGCCCCAGCGCTCGATGATCTCACCCGTGAGGATGAGCGCCGAGAGGGTGCCAAGCGAGATGCCGCTGAAGGTGATCACCACCGCGCGGGCCTTCTCCGCGCTCGGGATCCAACGCCCGTAGAGGTTGTACATCGACGGGAAGGCCATGCCTTCGCCGATGCCCATCGCGATGCGCGCGATGATCAGCACCGTGAAGGAGAACGCGGCCGCCGGCGGGGTCGCCATCGTGAAGAAAGACCACCAGATCACGGCGAAGCCCAGCACGAGCTTGCCGCCGAAGCGGTTGGCCAGGGCACCCCCGGGCACCTGGGTCGCCATGTAGCCGATGAAGAACGAGGAGAGGACGTAGCCCTTGACCGTATCGGTCCATCCGAACTCGTTCTGCATGGCGATCGCCGCCAGCGAGATGTTGACCCGGTCGATGTAGCAGATGAAGGTGCCGACGAAGCAGAGGCCGACGAGCGTGTAGCGTTTCTGCCAACCGCTCGGGCGCGTCGCGGCCGGGGCGTCCGAGGTCATAGCTCCTCCCGTTCCCACGAAGCCGCCGATTCTACGCGCAGCGCTCCCCGGGACCCAAGCGAAACGTGGACGGGCCCGGCAAGCCTTCGAAAAGCAAAACCGTTACGGGCAGTTAGCCCGCGAGCGCAGGAACGCGACGAGCTTCCAGCGGTCCTCTTCGGAGATCGCGCTGCCAAAGGGCGGCATCCGCGTGCCGGGCACCCCGTTGCCGATCACGGCGAAGATCTCGGCGTCGCTCGCACCGTTCTTCCACTGGCAGTCGAAGAGGTAGAGGGCGTCGCGGTTGTCGGGTTTGAGCGCGTGACAGTAGGCGCCGCAGGCGCCCTTGAAGAGCGACTCGCCCCGTGCCAACGCCTCGCTGTCGTCGCGGTACTGTGCAGCCGGCGAATCCGCTCCGGCGCCGCCACACGCCACGCACGCAGCGGTGGTGGCGACGACCGCCGCGCGTCGAAGCACCTCGATCACCTCTCTACTCTCCCCGGGCCCCGGCCTCTTCGCGCAGCGCCTCGACCGCCGCGTTGTTGGACGTCGTCGCGTAGGGTCCGCGCAGCGGGATGTCGTAGCGCCGCAACAGCTCCTCGACGTGGCCCTCCTCGAGCAGCTCGCCGAGCGCGCGATCCACCCCTTCGGTAAGGGCTGGATCGACGCCGCGGCGGGTCCCCACGTGGAAGTTCCAGCGCAGCGCGACGGGCAGCTCGAAATCCTCGCGGGGGTCGTGGGCGAGGCCGGCGAGGGAGGGGCCGAAGACCAGCGCGGCGTCGACCCGTCCCCGGTCGAGAGCCTCGAGCTGCGCCGGGGCGGTGACGCTCGCGTACCAGTCCATCCCGAGGTGCACCGCCGCCATGTGGGCGACGCTCACCGAGAGCACCGAGACCGGGCGTCCCCGCAGCGCGAAGAGATCCGGGGGGACGGCCGCCGGGGCGACCAGCTCGAAGCCGCCACCGTAGTAGGC
>JANQRO010000032.1 GCA_028284525.1 Myxococcota bacterium
CCCCCGGACCCCCCGCCCCTCGAGCCCGGGGACCCGCCGGTGGCGCGCCACCTGCTCAACATGGATCCCCCCGGGCCCACGACCTTGCGGAAGATCGCGTGCTCGGGGGGATCCATGTTGAGCAGGTGACGCGCCACCGGCGGCTCCCCGGGCTCGAGGGGCGGGAGGTCCGGGAGCACCGCGATGCGCGGCGCGATGATGAACTGCTGGGGCTTGCGCGACACCTCGATCACGTCGGCGTGCTTGGTGACCGCCCAGTAGGGCGGCTGCGCCCCCGGCTGGTCGAACCAGTGCACCGGGGACTCGCGGCGCAGCCGCGCCCAGGCCGTGTGGGGATAGCCGTGTTCCGCGTACGAGGCGTTGCTGATGATGTCGAGCTGATCGAGCTCGTGAAGCGGCTGCGCGGTGGACATCGTGGCCTCCCAGTGGACGTCGGGGAAGGGTAGAGCAGCGCTCCCGGCGCGGTACCGTTGGGTCCGCGCCCGAGGGAGGGAGCGAACGTGGTCCAGGTCCGCGAGCTCGATTTCGACGACCCGGCGGAGCGCGCGGCGCTCTGCGACATCCTCGACGCCTACGCCCGCGAGCCCGCGGGCCAGGGCGCGCCACTGGACGACTACACCCGCCGGCACTTGGCCGACGGTCTCGCCGCCCACCCCACCCGGCTGGTGCTCCTGGCCTTCGTCGACGACGCGCCGGTGGGCGTCGCCGTGTGCTTCTTCGGCTTTTCCACCTTCGCCGCGCGTCCCCTGCTGAACCTCCACGACTTCGCCGTGCTGCCCGCCCACCGGGGCGGCGGCGTGGGGGCCGCCTTGCTCGACACCCTCGAGGCCCGGGCGCGCGAGCGCGGCTGCTGCAAGGTCACCCTCGAGGTCCACGACACCAACACCCGGGCCCAGGCACTCTACCGGCGCCGCGGCTTTGGCCCCTGGTCGCCCGGGACCCGATTCGTCAGCAAGCCCCTCTAGCTTGCGACGGCTGCGCCGGGGCGTCACCGTCCGGCGGGGCCCCGACCCGCGGAGGCGGCGATGGAGAAGACGGCGTACGCGATCCTCTTGCTGCTGGCGGCCGTCTGGCTCGCCGCGATGGTGGTCGGCATGGTGGCGGCCTTCCCCTTCGGCGTGTTGGGGCTGCTCGGACTCCTGGCCGTGGGGCTGCTGCTGATCAAGGTGTTGCGCGAGCGTCTCGCCAACACCGACGACGACTACTACTCGAAGCACGTCGACCGGTAGCCCGGGGCCGGTCGACGCGGGAGTCGCGATGCGCGTGATGCACCTCACCACCCAGGACGAGTTCGCGGACCAGGAGATCGTGGAAACCCTGGGTCTGGTGCGCGGCAACACGATCCGGGCCCGTCACGTGGGAAAGGACATCCTCGCGAGTCTGCGCAACATCGTGGGCGGCGAGATCACCGAGTACACGAAGATGCTGGCCGAGGCGCGCGAGCAGGCCACCGACCGCATGATCGCCAGCGCAAAGGAACTCAGCGCCGACGGCATCGTGTGCATCCGCTTCACCACCTCGGCCGTCGCCCAGGGCGCCGCCGAGCTCCTGGTCTACGGCACCGCGGTAAAGCTGCGCCCGCGCAGCGGCGCCTAGCGACCCGCGCGCCAGCCCGACACGGAGCCCCGCGGACGCGGCCACGCGCTCGCGGCCGCACCGGCGCGTGGGGTGACGTCGACGCGCCGCTAGTCGTTGTAGCCCATCTCGGAGTGCTCGCTCAGATCGAGGCCCAGCGACTCGTCGTCGTCCGCGACCCGCAGGCTGCCCATCACCGCCCTCATCCCCATGAGAAGCACCAGGGTCAGGGCGATCGCGAACACGGCGGTGAAGCCGATGCTGATCAGCTGCTTCACGATCTGGCCGCCGCGGCCCACCTCGGCGTCCACAGCGAAGCCGGCGATGAAGATGCCGGTGGCGACGGCGCCCCAGGCACCGCCCACTCCGTGGACGCCGAAGACGTCGAGGGAGTCGTCGTAGCCCATGCGCGGTTTCAAGATCGTCACGGCGAAGTAGCAGAGTGCGGCCGAGCCAGCGCCGATCGCGATGGCGCCCAGCGGACTCACGAAGGCACACGCCGGGGTGATCGCCACCAGCCCGGCGACCGCACCGGTGGCGGCGCCCAGCACGGTGGGCTTGCTGCGGTGTAGCCACTCGATCGCCACCCAGACGAAGACACAGGTGGCGGTCGCGGTCTGGGTGGTGAGGAAGGCGAGCCCCGCGGTGCCGTCGGCGGCGAGTTCGCTCCCGGCGTTGAAGCCGAACCAGCCCACCCAGAGCAGCGAGGCGCCGATCACCGTGAGGGGCAGGCTGTGGGGCGCCATCAGGTCGCGGCCAAAGCCCCGGCGCGGCCCGAGGAAGATCGCCGCCGCGAGCGCCGAGAAGCCGCTCGACATGTGGACGACGAGGCCCCCCGCGAAGTCGAGGGCGCCGAGGGAGGCGCCGATCCAGCCGCCTCCCCACACCATGTGGGCGAGGGGACAGTAGACGACGAGGACCCACAGGGTGATGAAGACGAGGTAGGCGCTGAAGCGCATGCGCTCGGCGAAGGCCCCGAGCATCAGCGCCGGCGTGATGATCGCGAACATTCCCTGGAACATGACGAAGACGTAGGTGGGGATGGTGCCCGAAACCGAGTCGGGCGTGATGCCCGCGAGTCCCAGCATGCTGAAGTCGCCGATCCAGCTGTTGCCCTCGCCGAAGGCCAGGCTGTAGCCCACCACCACCCAGAGCAGCCCGATCCAGCCCGCCGAGATCAGACACTGCATCAAGACCGAGAGGATGTTCTTCGAGCGGACGAGACCCCCGTAGAAGAGCGCCAGGCCCGGCAGGGTCATCAACAGCACCAGCGCCGTGCTGGTCATCATCCAGGCCGTGTCTCCGGTGTCGATCGTGGCCTCTTCGGCCCAGGCCCGGGCCGGCATCCAGACCGGCGCCGAGGCCGCCGCCAGGCCGGCGGCCTTCGCAAGGGGTGTTGCGCGCATCGGATCCTCCGCTCCCGTAGGGTGAAGCCCGGGTCATGAGCAAGGGCTGTGCCACCCCCGGCACGACCGCGGGACGCGGAGCGGGCGCCGCAGGCCCGGCTGTGCGGTGGGCTGCACGCTGGCTGTGCACGCGTGACCAATCGGGCGTCATGCGGCACGGGTGCTCCCCGCCCGGGCCCGGGTGCGATCCCAGGCGCCCGAGCTCCCTCGTCGCCGCCCTCTCCCGCGGGGAGGAGACGCTGGGGTATCGTCGGGAGACCCCCTTTGGAGAGAGGAGTCCCCCATGCCCGTCGCCGTGACGATCGACATCCCGGTCCAGCCCGACAAGACCGACGAGTTCATCGAGTTCATCAAGGGCGTCGCCCCCGACACGCGCGCCTACGACGGATGCGAGCTCTTCCATATCTGCGCCGACCAGGACACGCCCGGACGCGTGCTCTTCTACGAGATCTGGGAGTCGAAGGAAAAGCAACAGGCCTACCTCGCGTGGCGGCAGGAGACCGGGCTGGTCGACCAGATGGGCCCGTACCTGACGGGCCCCCCGACCTTATCGTTCCTCGACAAACGCGACGGCTGAACCCCGGAGGCCGCGATGAAACTCGGCGTATTCAACTTCAACACTCACTACGGGTTGCGGCCCGACGATCTCGCCCGCGCCCTCGAAGAGCGGGGCTACGACTCGCTGTGGATCGGCGAGCACACCCACATCCCGACGTCGCGCCGCACGCCCTACCCGCCGGGCGGCGATCTGCCGCGGCAGTACTCGCACATGATGGACCCCTTCGTCTCGCTGATGGCGGCGGGGGCGGTGACCGAGCGGCTCAAGCTCGCCACCGGCGTCTGTCTGGTGATCGAACGCGACCCGATCACCCTCGCCAAAGAGGTGGCGACCCTCGACCAGCTGAGCGGTGGTCGGGTGATCTTCGGGGTCGGCGCGGGGTGGAACGCCGAAGAGATGGAGAACCACGGCACGGCCTTCGACACCCGCTGGCGCGTGCTGCGCGAGCGGGTGGCGGCGCTGAAGGCGTTGTGGACCGAGGACGAGGCCAGCTTCCACGGCGAGTTCGTCGACTTCGACCCGGTGTGGTCGTTTCCGAAGCCGGCGCAGACGCCCCACCCGCCCGTCGTGTTCGGGGGCGGGACGGCGTTGGGCCGCCAACGGGTGGTCGACTACTGCGACGGCTGGGCACCCCTCGATATGGCGGTGGGCGACGTACCCGAAGGGCTCGCCGATCTGCGCCGCCGTTGTGAGGAGGCGGGCCGCGACCCGGCGGAGATCGAGGTCTCGATGTGGTGCTGGGATCCGCCGGATCAGGCCAAGCTCGAGCGCTACCGCGAGCTCGGCGTGGAGCGGACCGTGATGTTCCTTCCCGTCGACGACCGGGCGGGCGGGATGCCCTTCCTCGATCGCTACGCGGAGCTCATTCCCAAGCTGGTCTGACCCCCGGTCGCACGCGCATCCCTCGGTCGTCGACCCCGTGCGTCCCGCGCCGACGTCGCGCTGCGCTCGTCTACACGAGCATCCCACCGCCATCGACAGTCAGCGCGATGCCGGTCACGTAGCCGTTCTTCATCAGGAAGAGCACGGCGTCGGCGAGCTCGTCGGCGCGGCCGATTCGGCCCACCGGAAGCGTCTTGGCCGCCTCGGCCAGGGCTGCCGCCTTCGCGTCGCCGAAGACGTCGTCGAGCATCGGGGTGTCGACGTAGCCGGGACGGATCGCGTTCACCCGGATCGGCGCCAGGTCGATGGCCAGCGCGCGCGCCAGGCTCTCCACCGCCGCGCAGGACGCCGAGCCGATCGACGCGCCCGGCAGCGGGCGCATCCCGGCCGTGCCCGACATGAAGGTGATGGAGCCGCCGTCCATACGCCCAGCGGCGTACTTGGCCGCCCGCACCGCCCCCCAGAAGCGCAGCTCGAGGGAGGGAGCGAAGGACTCGATCTCGCCCTCGAGCTTCGGGTCGGGCACAA